>NZ_CAUVXO010000138.1:0-8849 GCF_963555865.1 Protofrankia sp. Cr1 | reverse complement strand
CACGTCCCACCTGGACACGATCATGATGGAGCGGTAACTGATGGCAGAACGGCTGGACGGCACGGTGGCCCTGGTGACCGGGGCGAGCAGCGGCATCGGGGCGGTGAGCGGCCGGGAACTGGCCCGGCACGGTGCGGCGGTCGCGCTGGTCGCCCGGCGCAAGGACAGGTTGGAACAGCTCGCCGGCGAGATCACCGCCGACGGCGGCCGGGCGCTTGTCCTCGCCCACGATGTGACCGATCAGGCCCAGGCCGTCGACGCCGTCGAACGCACCGTCGCCGAGCTGGGTCGGTTGGACACAGTGGTCAACAACGCCGGCGTCATGCTGCTCGGCCCGATCGTCGGCGCGCCGACCCAGGAGTGGGATCGGATGGTGTCGCTGAACCTCCAGGGTCTGCTGTACGTCGCTCATGCGGCGCTGCCGCACCTGCTTGCCGCCGCAGACACCGGTCCCAGGCGGGTCGCCGACCTGGTCAACATCAGTTCGGTCGCGGGTCGGCGGGCGATGGCGAACGCCGGGGTCTACAACCTGACGAAGTTCGGGGTGAACGCCTTCACCGAATCCCTGCGCCAGGAGGTCACCGCCCGGCACGTGCGGGTATCGGTCGTCGAGCCGGGCGCGGTCGACACGGAGCTGACCGACCATCTGCGCGAGGAGATCCGCGAAGCGTCCGCACGGCGTTTCGCCGGGGTCGAGAAGCTGGTGGCCGACGACATCGCGGATGCGGTGGCCTACATCGTCACCCGCCCCCGCCGGGTCGCGGTCAACGAGATGCTCATCCGACCTACCGAACAGGTTGGGTAGCCGGCGGCCCGGATGCGCACGCTGGCGTACGTCTCCCGGCGAGGCGAGGGGACCCCGGGTGCGGCCCCCTCGCCCACCCCGTTCAGGATGATCTGCGGCAGGAGCCGGTCAGAAGACCGGTGTCGTGGCCACATTCAGGAAGCATGCGTTCGAGAAGGTCTTCTGCCAGTGGACGACCCGGCCGGCCCAGTAGCCGTCCGCGGCGGCCGTCACCGGCATGTAGATCTCCGGACACAGCGTCCCCGGGTCGCCCGCGAGGTTGTCGAGATTACCGCCGGCAGCCGCGATGGCCTTGCACGCCGCGACCGGGTTGGGGTGCGTCGTCGCGCCGTTCGGCGGGCAGAACAGGGTGACCGGTGTCGCGCCGACATAGGGGGCTTCGCCCTGCGCCACCGTGAGAATCAGTGCTCCCGTCGGCCGGGCCACCGAGCTGGTTGTGGCCGCCGACGCCGGAATGGCAGCCACGCCGGCAGCCAGTAACGGTGCCAGGGCGAGTGTGCCCCAACGGGCGAGAATCCTTCTCCTTGCCATCGCAACCTCCTGCTTCATGTTTCGTCAACCCGACTGAGAAGCCTGTCTTCACGATGGTCGGGCACATCCATGATTGTCATGATATGCCATGTCATGGCGGGAAACTATATGTGACGCGAGCTTTACTCGACGGGAAACTGTTACCTACGGCCCGACATACATGAAAAGTAATGATCGGGTACATCGTGGTCGAACTAGTAGCCGGCAGTGGGGCTACCAGCCTGAATCGGCCATCACCGGGTGTCGCGTGTTAGTCAATTTCACCCAGATCAATACGGCTACCTGCTACCCTCTGTCATCTAACGCCGTCGCAGAGCGTTCCGGTCCAGCGTTCCGTCAAGCGCGGCGTCACGGTCGGCGCACCGTGGACCTGGCCGGACGAGCCTTGCGCACAGGCGGTGTCCACGGCCGGCCGAGTAGCGGATATCGGTAGTTACAACGAGTGATTGGGCGGGTTCACGGTTCGTGGTCAACGCTCAATCCTGAGCGGGCCAGAGCACACCATCACGGTGGGCCAGCCCAGACTGGCACGTGGAAGTCCTTGCCTTTTCCGTGATTTCTACGGGAAGCTTCTGTCGGCTCGCCGCATGGAGCAAAGCTCGCGCCGCGGGTCGAAGGAGAATGCGCTGTACGCGGTGCGATGTCGGTGTGAAGCCTGCCGGCGGCACGCGAAACGGACGGGGGAGACGTGGCGGTATTCGGTTTGCGCCGGCTATTCTACTGGCGTTGTTCGATGCAGTCCACCAGGGACGTCATCGCATAGTCACGGGCAGCCGATCACTTCATTCACCGGTGGTGGGCGGAGCGTGATCCCGCGCGCTCGGGTAGCGCTTCGACCGTAATCACGGGTTCAACGTCCGGCAACGCTTATCGGCATGTTCGGCATGTTCGGCATGTTCGGCATGTTCGGCATGCTCGGCGCGGGAAAGCTCGCTCGTGTCGACCACGCCGGAGATGTTCCTCGAATGTACGTTCGTTGTTTTCCTGCTGCTACGACCAAGAATTGGTGGTGTCGGTCATGACGGAGTCGGCTGGTGTGGAGACTGGTACGGAGGACGGGCAGCCGCAGCTGAGTCTGGGTACGGCGGCTGCGCGCAATCTGGCGACAGTTACCAAGTCCGCGCCACAGATGCAGGAGATTTCCTCGCGGTGGTTGCTGCGGATACTGCCGTGGGTGCAGGTGGCGGGCGGCGTGTATCGGGTCAACCGCCGGCTTACATATACGGTGGGCGACGGGACGATTACTTTTGTCTCGACCGGGGCTGAGGTCCGCGTCATTCCCCAAGAACTGCGTGAGCTTCCCCTGCTGCGGGAGTTCGACGACGCGGTGCTCCTGAGTGCGTTGGCGGATCGGTTCGTTCAGCAGGAATTCGCTCCCGGCGATGTGATCGTGGAATCCGGCCAGCCGGCTGACCGGGTGTTCCTCATCGCGCATGGGAAGGTCGACAAGGTCGGCGCCGGAAAGTACGGCGATCAGACCGTGCTGGGTGTGCTGGCTGACGGCGACTACTTCGGTGACCAGGTGCTGGTGGAGCCACAGAGCAGCTGGGAGTTCACGGTCAGGGCGGTGACCGGGTGCACGGTGCTGGCGCTGTCGCAACAGGTGTTCCAGGAGCTGGCTGGCCGGTCCGAGGCGCTGCGGACCCATGTCGAGCACTTCCAGAGCCGGCCCGAGCCCCCACAGAACAAGCACGGTGAGGCGTCCATCGCGCTGGCGTCGGGGCATACCGGGGAGCCTGAGTTGCCGGGGACCTTCGTCGATTATGAGCTTGCGCCCCGCGAATACGAGTTGAGCGTGGCCCAGACGGTGCTGCGGGTACACAGCCGGGTCGCCGATCTGTACAACGAACCGATGAACCAGGTCGAACACCAGCTCAAGCTGACAATCGAGGCGCTACGGGAACGCCAGGAAAAAGAACTGATCAACAACCGGGAATTCGGCCTGCTGCACAACGCCGACCGCAGCCAGCGCATCAACACCCACGCTGGCGCGCCCACTCCCGACGACCTCGACGAACTGCTCAGCAGGCGGCGCGACTCCCGGTTCCTCCTGGCCCATCCGCGCGCCATAGCCGCGTTCGGCCGGGAATGTAACCGCCGTGGCATCTACCCGACCGGAGCCGTGATCGACGGCGCCCAGGTGCCGGGCTGGCGCGGCGTACCCCTCCTGCCCTGCAACAAGATCCCCATCTCTGACACGCAGACCACCTCCATTCTCGTGCTCCGCACCGGCGAGGACAACCAAGGTGTCGTCGGCCTCCACCAGACGGGCATCCCGGACGAGTTCGAGCCCGGCCTGTCCGTCCGATTCATGGGTATCAACGAGAAAGCCGTCATCTCCTACCTGGTCAGCACTTATTACTCGGCCGCGGTTCTCGTGCCGGACGCGCTCGGCGTCCTGGAGAACGTCGAGGTAGCCAGATCCCGCGACTAGCCGTGGTGTTGTCCGCGGAGCAGTCGAAGAGGAAGGTTACGTGCGGTTCATGGTGCCATTCGAGCTACCGGAGTTCTATGTGCCCCATCCGGCACGGCTGAATCCGAACCTGGAACGAGCTCGTGAGCACAGTAAAGCCTGGGCTTACGAGATGGACATGGTCGACGCGTCGCAGAACGGCGCCGTGATCTGGTACGAGTGCGACTTCGACGCTCACGACTACGCACTGCTCTGTGCTTATACCCATCCGGACGCGACCGGTCCAGATCTTGACCTGGTGACCGACTGGTATGTCTGGGTGTTCTACTTCGACGACCACTTTCTGGAGCTGTACAAGCGAACCCACGACCTGACCGGCGCGCAGGAATATATTGATCGGTTGCGGGAGTTCATGCCGACGGATGGCGCGATCACACAGACGCCGACCAATCCGGTGGAACGCGGCCTTGCGGACCTGTGGACCCGGACCGTTCCGGCCCGGTCCGCGGATTGGCGGTGTCGGTTCGCCGCCAGCACCGGGAATCTCCTGGATGAGTCGTTGTGGGAGCTTTCCAATATCAACGAAAACCGGATTGCCGACCCCGTAGAATACATCGAGATGCGGCGAAAGGTCGGCGGAGCCCCCTGGTCGGCGAATCTCATCGAACACGCGGTGGCCGCTGAGGTACCCGCCGAGATCGCCGCGACCCGGCCTATGCAGGTACTGCGGGACACGTTCGCCGACGGCGTGCATCTGCGCAACGACCTGTTCTCCTACCAGCGCGAAGTCGAAGAGGAAGGCGAGCTCAGCAACGGCGTCCTGGTCTTCGAACGATTCCTGGGGTGTGGTACCCAGGAAGCCGCCGACATCGTCAACAACCTGCTTACCTCCCGGCTGCACCAGTTCGAGCACACCACCTTCACCGAGTTACCCCCGCTCGTCGAGGAGCATGGCCTTGACGTGGCGGCCAGAGCGGCTGTCATGGCCTATGTGAAGGGGCTGCAGGACTGGCAGTCAGGTGGTCATGAATGGCATTTGCGGTCGAGCCGTTACATGAATGGCGGGGCCAAGGCGGGCACCGGCGCCCTGGGCGGTCCGACGGGCCTGGGCACCGCAGGAGCGCGCATCGGGTCCGCACTGGTCTCGACGGCACCGCAGCGATTGCGGAGCTTCACCCACATCCCGTATCAGGTCGTCGGCCGGCTTCAACGTCCCGATTTCTACATGCCGTATTCCACTCGGTGCAGCCCGCACCTGTCCGCTGCACGTCGCCACATCGTGGAGTGGGCCGGCCAGATCGGGATGCTCGACCCGGTGCCCGGAATCTGGGACGAACACAAGCTCAGGGCGTATGATTTTCCGTTGTGTTCGGCAGGGATCCATCCGGATGCGACGGCGGACCAACTGAACCTGACCACGGGCTGGCTCACCTGGGGAACCTACGGCGACGACTACTATCCGGTGATCTTCGGCCGGACGGGTGATCTAGCCGCCGCGAAGGCGTGTACCAGGCGGCTGTCGGAATTCATGCCGGTGGAGTCCGCCGTCATTCCGGTCCCCGTCAACGCGCTGGAACGCGGTCTGGCCGATCTGTGGTCCCGTACTGCGGGACCCATGGCCGTGAGCGCGCGTCGCATGTTCCGCGGCGCGATCGAGGATATGACCGGTAGCTGGTTGTGGGAACTCGCCAATCAGCGACAGAACCGGATTCCCGACCCGATCGACTACATCGAGATGCGCCGCAAGACCTTCGGTTCCGATCTCACCATGAGCCTGTGTCGGCTGGCTGCGGGGCCGACGGTGCCACCGGCGATTTACCAGACCCGACCGATGAGGGCACTGGAGCACGCGGCCGCGGACTACGCCTGCCTGCTCAACGACGTGTTCTCCTACCAGAAGGAAATTCAGTTCGAAGGTGAGATCCACAACTGCGTTCTCGTCGTCCAGAATTTCTTCGACTGTGATCGTGAACGCGCTGTCGGGGTCGTCAATGATCTGATGACGTCCCGGATGCGCCAGTTCGAACATGTTGTCGCCATCGAACTGCCCGCGCTCTGTGACAGTTTCAACCTGGACGCCGACGCACGGGGCGCGGTGCGGGGATATGCCGAGGAACTGCAGAACTGGCTGGCCGGAATCCTCCGTTGGCATCAGGGAACCCGTCGATACGAGGAAGCTGAACTGCGACACCATCCGGCAGCTGGGACACCTCCGTTCGGCGGCCCCACCGGACGAGGCATCTCGGCGGCCCATCGCGGCTGGATCCGCTCGTCGGACGGCCTGGGTGTGGCCAACCGGTAGAAATGCCCTGGAACATCAGAAATATGAATTAAAGTGGATAAAATTCCGCCCGGGCTCGAGCCCGAGCCCGGGCGGTCCATGCCGGCGGAATATTGCGACTAAATAGTAGCTGCAAATTATTTGCAATAGGTGCAGCGTATCTGAACAGAAATTCACCGGAGAATGGATAATCAAAGCTAAAGTTGCCTGACCTCTGCACAATCGCAACCCGCTGTTTACTGATCGGAGGAATGCGGGCCATCTCGGCAAATCAGAGTCCATCGCGTAGACCCGCCAGGGGGGCGGGCCGTCGCGAGGGAGACTCCATGTCGGGCGTGCACGGTCCACATGACCACGACCATCACCACCACGACCGACCGGTCAGCGAGGGGCTCGACCTGGCCGTACCGGACGCCGCGCTGTCGCCGTCCGAGCTGAACCGGCGCAGCCTGCTGCGCAGCGCCGGCCTGTTGGGTGCCGGGGTCGCCGCGGGGAGCGTCCTTGGCGGACAGGGTGTCGCACTCGCCGGGTCAACCGACGGGTCCGACCGGCGGGAGCCCGCTGGCGGCTTCCGGTGGCTCGCCGGCGACCACCACATCCACACCCAGTACAGCCCGGACGCAATGTACCGGGTGAGCGACCAGGTTCGGCACGCGTCGCAGAACGGCCTGGACTGGATGGTCATCACCGACCACGGCAGCGTCGCACACGCCAAGTTCGGTGTCGACAAGGTCAACCCGGACATCCTTGCCGCCCGCGAGGACTACCCGCGGACGTTGCTGTTCCAGGGACTGGAGTGGAACATCCCCGCCGCCGAGCACGCGACCGTGTTCGTGGCTCCCGGTCCGAACGAGGTGGCCGTTCTCAAGCAGTTCGAGAACGCCTATGACGGCGTCGTGATGGGCGCGACGGCCGGCACCGCCGCGAACGAGGCGTTGGCGATCTCCGGGCTGTCCTATCTCAGTGACGCCGTCCGCCAGGGCCAGGTCTCGGACGCACTGATGCTCGCCAACCACCCGGCCCGCCGGGGTCTGGACTCGCCGCACGAGTTCCGCGGCTGGCGCGACAGCGCACCCGACATCGCGATCGGTATGGAGGGGGCGCCCGGGCACCAGGCGCTCGGGATTCCGGCGCCAAACGGTGCCGCCAGCGGCCGCGGGGCATACGATTTCGCGCCGCTGCCCGACTCGTTCCCGGGCTTTCCGATCGAGTACTACCGCACGTTCGGTGGGTTCGACGCCTTCACCGCTACGGTCGGTGGCCTGTGGGACTCCATGCTCGCCGAGGGTCGGCCGTGGTGGATCACCGCGAACTCCGACTCCCACAAGGTGTACGCCGACTGGGCGAAGAACCCCGTCAACAACAACGCCAACGCGCCCTGGGACGCGGCCGGCGACACGTTCAACAACTTCGGCCGCTACGGGGACCCCGTGTACGCGGGCGGAATCGCGTTCAACGGCGACTTCTGGCCGGGCTACTACAGCCGTACCCACGTCGGCGCGGCCCGGTTCGACTACGGCGCGGTGATGGCCGGGATGCGGGCGGGGCGGGTCTGGGTGGATCATGGCGCCCTGATCGACGGCCTCGACCTGCGGGTCCGGCCGTTGGGCTCGGGTCAGCCGGGCACGACCCTCGGCGGCACGCTCAAGGTGCGCAAGGGTGCCGACGTCGAGGTCGTCATCACGATCACGCTCGCGAGTCGGCCGAACTTCGCACAGTTCCTGCCGAAGCTGGCCCGGGTCGACCTCATCGCGGGTGACGTGCTCGGCCCGGTGCAGGATCGCGACAGCTTCACCACCCCGAACACCAAGGTCGTGAAGTCGTTCGACGTCAGCGCAGCGACCGGCAGCGTCACCCTCACCTACACCTTCACCGACGTTGCGGCGCCGTTCTACCTGCGGGTTCGCGGGACCGATGGCAACCGCACCGCGCCGGGCCTGCTCGGGGCGGCGGTCGACCCCAACGGCCCGCCGATCGACATGGTCGGCAACGCCGACCCGTGGGCGGACCTCTGGTTCTACTCGAACCCGATCTTCGTCACCGCGCCGGGCCCGCTTTCGCCCCCCCGCTGGAAGCAATGACGGTCGTCGGCGTCGACACCGACATCCGGTCGCTGGCAGAGATCGACCATCTGGTGCTCGACCTCTGGCGGCGGATCGGCTCGCCGGCCGACGCCTACGCGTGCACGCACATCGTCCGGGTGGGCGTACCGCACTTCGCCGTCTCGTTGACCCTCCCGCCAGGTCTCGTCGACACGGCCGTCGACGGCGTACGCAGCGTCCTGCCGGCCGCCGCCGCCGTCGCCGTTGTCGAGCCGGAAACCCCGACGCCGGCCGTGGGAACGGACAACCCGGACCCGGCGGCCGGGGCCATGCTCGCGGCCCGTGAGGCCGCCGCGCGCACGGGTGGCCGGGCGGTGCGCTTCCCGGGTGTTGAGCGGCTGGTGGGGGATGTCCCGGTGAGCAGCGTGCTCGCCGGGACGGCGATCGACCGGTTCGCGGTCCTCGGCGGTGGCGAGCTGCCGGAAGCCGCGGTGCTGCGGACCCGCGACTTCGTCCGACCCGAGTGGCGGGGCGAGGAGCTCGTCCTTGCTGTCGGCGCCACCGGACCAGGTCTGGTTGCGCCGTTCGAGGTACCGAACCCGACCCCGTGCTGCGCCTACCACGCCTGAGTCCTGATCCCTGCGTGCCATAACCGGCCGATCAAGGCCCCTGCCGCCATCCGGTGGCAGGGGCCTTGATCGTACTGTCCGTGCACGTCCATACCCGGATCGCAGGAGGGTATCGAAGGAGGGGTATGAATGGTCCGTCGGTCACGGA
>NZ_CAUVXO010000137.1:2234-11866 GCF_963555865.1 Protofrankia sp. Cr1 | reverse complement strand
GGACACGGCCGCATTCGCACACCACGCTCGCTACATCCGGACGGGTCCGGGCCGTCGGGAGAGGTGGGTTTCGGTGATGACCGACGACGTGGCCTCGGTGGTTCTCGACGCGCTGCCGACCGCGGTCGCGGTACTCGATCCCCACGGCACGGTGCTGACGCTCAACGACGCATGGCGCCGCGGCGCCGCGACCGGAATTGCCCTTGTCCCCGTCCAGCCGGGCGAATGCTGGCTTGCCGCCTGCGCCGCTCCGCGGGCGCCGCCGCAGGCACGGGCGCGCACCTGCCGCACCTCGAACAGCTCGTGACCATGACCAGGCAGCTGCTGGACAACCCTCATGGTCGCCCCCAGATGGAGATCCACTACCCGGGACCACGTGGTCCCCGCTGGTTGTACGTACAGTTGCGCCCGCTCGTCGGCGGCCGCGGGCTCGTCGTCCTGGTGGATGACGTCACCGAACGTCACGATCTCGAAGACAAGCTGCGTCATCACGCGACCCACGACGCACTGACGGGCCTCGCGAACCGACTGCCGGTCGCCCAGCGCCTCGGCGAGCTCTGGAGGGCATCCACGGACACAGCCCGCGAGCAGACCTCGGATCAAGACGCGAGCGGGGACGGCGTCCATCCGGCCGCCCTGTTCTTCCTGGACCTGGACTCCTTTCGCACCATTAACAACACGTTCGGCTACCGGATCGGTGACATGGTCCTGCGGGCCACCGCGGCCCGGCTGACCTCCGCACTGCGTCCGACCGACCTGTTGGCCCGCTGGGGAGGGGACGAGTTCGTCGTGGTGGCGGGTCACCTGACCAGCACGGACGCGGCAACCCTGGCCGAAGCGCTGACCCTGTCCCTAACCGAACCAATGGGCGTCGACGGCCATCAGATCAGGGTGTCGGCCAGCGTTGGGATGGCCATGCTGGGCCCGGTCACCGGGTCCGGCGGCCGGCGGCAACCAGGGCGCTCCCCGTCCGGTGAGCCACCAGCCCCGGACGCTGTGGAGCTCGTCCAGCTGGCGAGCGAGGCGCTTGTCCGCAGCCGGGTCCAGCACCGTCGTCGACCCCGGCCCTTGCCTCGGCCCCAGCCATAGCGACCGGGACCGGGACCGCGCCACCGATATCTGAGATAAAGCCTGTTATGTCGGTATCAGGCCGTATCGTGCAGCCATGCGCCTAACACTGACGGTAGCCGACCCGGCCCACGACGTCAGTGTCGACGTCCTACTGGACGCCGATCCGGATATACCGGTCAGTACGGTCGCCTACGCCCTGGCGAACCACCTCCGACCGGGCCGTTTCACGCCGCTGGTCTGCGAGCGGTCCCATGACCGGGTGCCAGGCCGGCCGCGCCTGTTCGTCGACGGCCGGCTCGTCACCGGGGCACTCTCGCTCGCCGAGTCCCCGATCCACGAGGGCACCCTGATCAGCATCGACTCACCAGCGGGCTGGCTGCCCCGGGAACCGCCCGGTCTGATCGAGGTCCGGGTGATCGGCGGACCGGGCGCGGGTGTGGTCCACCGACTCGGGCCCGGTGAGTTCGCCGTTGGCGCCGGAGCGACCTGCGCCGTCCGCCTGGATGATCCCGGCCTGGCCGCCGAGGTGATGACGATCACCGTGATGGCGGACGGCTCGTGTCGCCTCATACCCGCGGCCACCGACCCCGGGCGGCAACCCGTCGGCGACCTCGGGCTGCAACCCGCCGGCGTTCTCGTCGACCGTGAGCCGTTACAGGCCCCGATCGACCTGCCGACCAGCGCCCAGATCGCGATCGGGTCCGTGCTGCTGGAGATGAGCGCGCCCAGCCGGGCCGACGCCGCGCTCAAGGCCTCCGACGACGGGGCGGGGCTCGACTTCAACCGACCGCCCCGGCTGCTCCCGCCGATCCGCCGGACGCGCTACAAACTGCCCGGCGAACCCACCGAACCGGAACGGCGTCCCATGCCGATCCTGATGGCCGTCCTGCCGCTTGGCGCAGGCGTGGCCATGGCCTTCCTGTTCAAGCAATATTACTTTCTGCTGATGGCCGTGATCGGCCCGGTGGGAATGATCGGAATGCATGTCTCCGGCGACCGGCAGGGCCGGCGCAGCTACCGTAAACAGCTGGCCGACTACCGCCGGCGACGGGAAGAAGTCGAAGCCGACGCACAGCAGGCGCTGCTCGTCGAACGCTCGGCCCGGCGCGCCGACTTTCCCGATCCGGCAACCGTCCTGCTCACCGCCGTCGGGCCACGCGGGCGCCTGTGGGAACGCCGCCGGGACAACCCCGACTACCTGCGGCTGCGGCTGGGCACCGCCGACCTGCCCAGCGAGGTCGTGATGGAGGACCCGGCCGCTCAGGAACACAAACGCGAAATCACCTGGACGGCACCGGACGTCCCGGTGACCGTGGCCCTGCCCGAGCGGGGCGTGTTGGGCATCGCCGGCCGCGGCGACCTGCCCCGGGTGCTCGCCTGCTGGCTGATCGCGCAGGCCGCGACCCTGCACAGCCCGCGCGACCTGGCAATCTGCATACTCACCGACAGCTCCGGTGCCGCTGCCTGGCAGTGGGTGCGGTGGCTGCCGCACTGCCGGCCGAGCGAAGGGCAGAACACCACCGTCCTGCTCGGGACCGACGATGAGTCGCGGGCCCGGCGGATCGGCGAACTGATCAACCAGGTGGCGGCGCGAGCGGACGCCCGGGCGACGTCGGGCGGCAGGAATCCGCCGGCCGACGGCCCGGATGTGCTGGTCGTCTTGGACGGCGCACGTCGGCTGCGGTCCGTGCCCGGCATGATCGCAATCCTGCGGGACGGGCCTGCGGTGGGCATCCACTCGATCTGCCTGGATCGCGACATCCGGCTCCTGCCGGAGGAGTGCCAGGCCGTGGCGGAGGAGCGGGAGACGGGGCTGTGTCTGGTGGAGATGCGCACCGAGATCGTCCATGACGTCCGCCCGGATCTCGTCGCGACCGCGCTGCCGGCCGAGCCCGACGCTGTGGTGAGCGCAGCCGGAGCCGCGGCCTGGTGTGAACGGCTCGCCCGCGCGCTGGCACCGGTCCGCGATGTCGGCGGGGACGACGAGGCGACGATCCCGGCCGCCGCCCGGCTCCTTGACATCGTCGGCCTGGAACCACCGACCGCGGCGGCGGTGGCCGCACGCTGGCTTGTCGCCCCTCGCAGTACGGCCTTCCCTGTGGGCCTGTCGCTCGACGGGCCGTTCGCGCTGGACCTACGCCGCGACGGCCCGCACGGACTGATCGCCGGCACCACCGGATCCGGCAAGTCCGAGCTGTTGCAGTCGATCGTGGCCTCGCTCGCCGTCGCGAACCGGCCGGAAGAGATGACGTTCGTGCTCGTGGACTACAAGGGCGGCAGCGCCTTCGCCGACTGCGTCCGGCTGCCGCACACGGTCGGCATGGTGACCGACCTCGACACCCACCTGGTGACCCGCGCACTGGAGTCGCTGTCGGCCGAGCTCCGCCGACGCGAGCACATCCTCGCCGATGCGGGAGCAAAGGACATCGAGGACTACGCGCTGCTGGCCGCCGCGCAGACGCGTCGCGCACCGACCGGCCCGGCCCCCGGCCCGGCCCCTGTCCCGTCCCCGGTCCCGGCCCCGCTGCCGCGGTTGTTGCTCGTGATCGACGAGTTCGCCTCGCTCGCCCGTGAACTGCCCGCCTTCGTCACCGGTCTGGTCAACATCGCGCAGCGCGGCCGGTCGCTCGGCATCCATCTGTTGCTCGCGACCCAGCGGCCCAGCGGGGTGGTGTCGCCCGAGATCCGGGCGAACACGAACCTACGGATAGCGCTGCGTGTCACCGATACCGCGGAGAGCTCCGACGTCATCAACGCGCCGGACGCCGCGCGCATCTCACCGGCCACCCCCGGTCGTGCCTACGTTCGGCTGGGGCACGCGTCGCTCGTCCCGTTCCAGTCCGGCCGGGTCGGTGGTCGTCGACCGGCCGGGGCCACCGCTGTTTCCGGAGGCACAACCGACTATCTGACCCCACCGTGGGTAACCGAACTGACCTGGGCCGCGTTGGGCCAACCGCCGCCGACACCGCCCCGGCCACGATCATCCGAGAATGAGATCACCGACCTCAAGGTGCTCGTCGAAGCGATCCGGGAGGCAGCCGTCACCCTTGCTATCCCATCGCAATACAGTCCGTGGTTGCCACCGCTACCCGAACGGCTCGCCCTACGGACGCTGCCGGGGTCCGTCCCCACGGGCCCGCACGCGTTGCCGCCCGTCCCGATCGGCCTGGCGGACCATTGCGACCGCCAGGCCCAACGTCCTTTCACGATCGACATCGAGAACGGGGGTCATCTGCTCTTCGTCGGCTCACCGCGGTCAGGACGATCAACAGCCCTGCGTACCCTGGCCGGATCAACGGCGGCCACCATATCATCCGCCGATGTTCATCTCTACGCGCTGGACTGCGGGAACAACGCCCTTGCGCCCCTGACGTCCTTGCCGCACACCGGGGCCGTGGTCAGCCGGGACTCTCCCGAGCGGGTTCAACGGCTCTTCGCCCGGCTCATCGCCGAGATCGTCGAACGGCAGGAGAGCTTTGCCGCCCGCGGGTACGCCGACCTCGCCGAGCAACGAGCCGTCGACCGCGACCGCCCGCTGCCGTACCTGGTCCTGCTGATCGACCGCTTCGAGAGCTTCCTGGCATCCTTCGAGGACGTCGACGGCGGAGCACTCGTGGACCTGCTGACCCGGCTGCTACGGGAAGGACCATCGGTCGGCCTGCGGGTCGTCATGACCGGTGATCGACGCAGCGCGTCCGGACGGTTCAGCGGGACGATCGAGAACCGGTTCGTGCTGCGGATGGCGGACCGGTCCGACTACGCGATGGTGGGCCTCGCCTCGGGCACGGTGCCCGACACGTTACCGCCGGGGCGTGGATTTCAGGCGGAGACCTCCGTGGAAACCCAGATCGCGCTGCTCACCGAGGATCCGTCCGGCCGTGCGCAGGTCACAGCGTTGCAGGAAATCTCCATGGCCGCAGCGACTCGTGACGGAGTGCCACCGGGACCAGCCGCTGGCGCCCGAACCGACTACCGACGGCCGTTTCGCATCGACGTGCTCCCCGGGCGCGTCACCGTCGCCGAGACCGAGGCGTTGCGCCCGGGACGACGATCACCGTCCCCGACCGACGGATCAGGGCCATTGGCATCGCTTGTCGCGCTGATCGGCGCCGGCGGCGATGAACTCGCCCCCATCGATATCGATCTCGCCGCCGACGGACCTGGTTTCGTCGTCGCCGGCCCGGCGCGCTCCGGCCGGAGCTCCGCGCTGCTGACGATGGCGGAATCGCTGCTGGCCGGCGGCGCCCGGCTGCTTGTGCTGACCCCTCGGCGCTCACCGCTGTCGGCGCTCGCGGGCCGTCCACAGGTGATCGACGTACTCGGTACGGAGGCGACGGCCAGCGACATCGATGCCGCCTGCGCCTGCGTCGGGGGCTCGGGCGGCCTGGTTGTCGTCATGGATGACGCGGAGCTGCTGGCGAACGCACCCCTGGCCGACCGTATGACCGAATTCCTGCGAACCGCCCGCGACGACGGTCACGCGTTCATCGCGGCCGGTACGACCGCGGACCTGACCGGCCAGTACCGAGGGTTCATGGTTGATGCTCGTCGGTCACGAAACGGGGTAATCCTTGCGCCGGGCACGCCCAGTGAGGGAGATCTCTTCGGAATACGGCTGTCCCGCGGCAATTCCGCCGCCATGCCCGTCGGTCGCGGGCTGTTCGTACTCCGGGGCAGGACGACGCCCATCCAGGTCGCCTTCTCCACGCCTGGATAGCGTTCGCCGGCAGGCCACACCTGCGGGCGTCCCAGGAAGGCGATGACTCATGACTGACGTGGAGCCGGCCGGCTCGCTCCAACGGCACCTTGGCCCGGGTGACGCGGTGATCATCGGCCTTGGATCGATGATCGACGCGGGTGTGTTCGCGGCCTTCGGACCGGCAGCGGGCGCCGCGGGAGCCGGCCTCCTCATCGGTCTCGCGATCGCCGCGGTGATCGCCTACTGCAACGCGACGTCGTCGGCCCAGCTGGCAGCCCGCTACCCCGAGTCCGGTGGCACGTACGTGTACGGGCGCCGCCGCCTCGGCGCCGTGTGGGGCTATCTCGCCGGCTGGGGATTCGTGGTCGGCAAGACCGCTAGCTGCGCCGCCATGGCCCTGACCATCGGGGCCTACGCCTGGCCGCAGCATCCCCGCCCGGTCGCGGTCGCCGCCGCGGTGTTGTTGACCGTGGTCAACTACTTCGGGATCGCCAAGACCGCCCAGCTGACCCGACTACTGGTCGCGCTGACCCTGATCGCGTTGACCCTCGTGGTGGTCGCATGTCTGGCCGGTGGCACAGCGGACGCCGATCGGCTGAGCCCGATCTGGCCAGGCAGCGGGCCGGGCGCTGTCCACGCTGTCCTGCAGGCCGCGGCACTGCTGTTCTTCGCGTTCGCCGGATACGCTCGGATCGCCACTTTGGGTGAGGAGGTCCGCGACCCCACGCGGACGATCCCGAAGGCGATCCCTGCCGCGCTCGGACTCACGGTCGGCGTCTACCTCCTTGTCGGGCTGTCCGCCCTGCTGGCCGTCGGCCCCGACCGGCTGGCGGCCGCCGTTGACCCACTCGCCGTCGCGGTCAGCGCCGGCAGGCTCCACTCCCTGACTCCCGCGGTCCGCGTGGGCGGGGTGGTGGCGAGTCTCGGGGTGCTGTTGTCGCTCCTTGCCGGGGTCGGACGCACCACCCTGGCAATGGCGCGCGAACGGGATCTGCCCGGCTGGCTCGCCGCGGTGCATCCAACCCACGGCGTTCCACACCGGGCTGAATTGCTGCTCGGTGGCGCGGTCATCGTCATCGTCACCGTGTCCGATGTCCGGGGAGCAATCGGATTCTCGAGCTTCGCGATCCTCGTCTATTACGCGGTCGCCAACGCCAGCGCCTTCACCCTGGACGGCCCACAACGGCGCTGGCTACGCCCGCTCGCGCTGGTCGGCGGCGCTGGCTGTGTCGTCCTCGCGTTGACCCTGCCGGCCGCCAGCATCCTCACCGGGCTCGGCGTTCTCACCGCCGGCATCGCCGTACGGGCCGCGCCCCGGCCATAACCCGGACGATCCCGCCACCTGAACAGCCGACCAACTGACCAACTGTGCTGTCAGCAGGATGCCGCAAGCTGGCCGCCGTCACGGACGAATCGGAAGGTCGACGAATCGGAAGGTTGAGGTCACCGCATCGAACAGGTCGTGCAACGCGTCCACAAGCACCATGTTCGGACTGGAGCAGGCGACCAGGGCGACCTGGCCCGACTGTGGGATGGGGACAAAGGTCTGCATTGTCGTCGTCCTGATCCAACCGGCCCGATCAGGCAATGTGAGGTCCTCGACACCGTAGGCACGGGCGGCCTGCCCGGCCTGCGGAAGATCGACGAGTGCCACCGTGGTCCAGGTGTCATCCGGTGATCGGGCGACCTTCTCCGTCAGCGTGGCCATAATCGCGCCCGGGGTGACGCCAGCGATCCGGTCGCCAGCGACGCCATCCGTGCGGTCGCCGCCGGGCGCGGCAAGCACCGAGACGGTCACTCCGGCGGACAGGCCCGTGCCTTCAACCGCCTCGGCCATGACCCCGCAGAACAGTGCGCCACCAGCAGCGGCGTCGCTGGCCGCATGGCGCAGTATGCGGGAGATCGCCGTGCAGTGCCCGGCGAGTTCGGGGACACCGCGCGTGCGCTCGCGGACCAACGCGTCGATGGATGCCCGGCGGGTCACCGGGTTCAGGTCCACCTCGAACCAGCTGTCCGGAATGGTGATCGAGAACCCGGCGGTTGCCGGCCAGCTGGCTGCGGTGTGGTTACTCAGATCCCCGCCACCCCCTCATCCGTGGGTTGTGACGCCCGGTTCAGGTTGGTAGCCAGGTCGGTGTCGACCTGGCGCAGTGCCCGCGCGGATTCCGACGCCATCGTCGCCAGCTTGTTCGCGTTGTCATCGATCTTCTTGCGCCCGTCGCTCCAGTCGTGCTCGAAATCGCTGAGTGCGTTCTCGATTTCGGCCGAGCCAAGCTGGCCCCGATAGTGGTCGAGCGTCGAACGGGTCGCGTTCATCGTCGATCGGATCGATTCCAGATTGCGCGCGAGGGAGTCCAGACCCGGAAGATCGACCGACAGGCGGTCAGCAGTCATCGAAACCCACCTCCGTTATGTGTAGGCCTGTACACGCGAAGCCTCGTAATCGGCGGCCGTGGTGGAGCCCGGCCTGCTAACCCTGCCCCCGAAGCGAGTTCGCGAGCTGGGTGTCGGCGGTACGGAATGCCTCCGCGGCCTTCGTGAGGTACCCGGCCATACCGTCCAGGCCGCCCAGCGTGTTGGTGACACCGGTGTTGAATCTGTCGTAGGAGTCCTGGAACTGCACGCTCGACTGGTCGGTGACATAGCCGCCCGCGACCAGCGCGTCGACCGTCTTCTTCAAGGCGTTCAGATGCGTCTCGATGTCGGTCTTGCCGTTGCGGAGTCTGGTACTGGCGTCGTCCATCTCGGTGTAGGTGACGTTGAGATTGGGCATCGTCTCCGGCCTCTTTCAGGTAGGTGGGCTGGCGTTGGCGGAGTGGACAGGCTTCGGCGTGCGCTGTCACAGCGCGGCGGATCGTCTGGTGCAGGGTCGTTCCGTCCCGCAACGGATCTCGTCCGGTGGTCATCGAGTCACCACCGGTGCTTCATTTCTGCCAAGAGTGGCGTAACAAGCACTTTGCGTGCCACAGTGTCGTGGTACCGGGATCCATCAGATAGCCACATATCGTGCTACATCCTGCGCCAGCGGATCCACTCCGTAACAGGTTCGCTGCGACAAGCATCTCACAGGGCGCGTCCCGTTGATACGGTTACGAACGTTTTTGTATGAATCTACTGTTTTGTCGCATCTGCCAGCGCGGCCAGAAGGAGGCCTGGTGTCCGCTCCGACGATAGATCAACATGTCGTTCGGCAACTATCCGGCTCCTCGGCGAGGCTGCTGCGCCCGTCGCCCGCACCGAGCCGTACCCGCCGCCCCAGGTGCAGCGCGCCTGAAAACGACGTCCAGCGATGACGAACGTGTCAACAGTGACGACGTTTATCCACAGCCCGGATGAAAGCCTGGTCGGCCCGAACCCGGGGGGAAGACGATGGGCAGCGTGACGCCGTCCCGCCGCGACCATGCCGGACCATCCGGCCGCCGGCATGCACGGCCGGCGACGCGGGCTGCTCACCCGCTCGTCCCGCGGCGGGAACGGCTGCGCGCCGTGCGGGCGGTCACTCTCCTCACCGTGATCATAATTGGCGTGCCAGCCATGCTGGTGCTGCTGGTCGGTTTACCGATTCCCGGGGTGTGGGCTCCTGCCTGGGCTCCTGCGAACAGGATCGACCAGGCGACCCTGATGGTGATCCTGTCGGGCGTGGTGTGGCTGGCGTGGGCGCACTTCGTCATCTGCGTCATCGCCGAGTGGCGGTCCGGACGACGAGGCTGCGACCGCCCGCCACGGATCCCACTCGGCGGCGGTTCGCAGACGCTGGCACACCGTCTCGTCGCCGCCACCCTGCTGTTCTCCGGCACCGCCATCCTGCTCGCACCCGGCGCGGACGCGCCCGGGCTGCATCCCGCCATCACGGCTTCGGCTG
>NZ_CAUVXO010000137.1:0-1735 GCF_963555865.1 Protofrankia sp. Cr1 | reverse complement strand
CCTGAGGCTCGTGGCACGGCCGGTGACCGGCCGGTCGGGGACGGCGTCATGGCGGCGGCCACGAACGTCGATGCCGCGATCATCGCTGCCGCGAGTGCCGTCACGCCCTTGCGGGGCGTCGCCGGGTCCGCGCTGCTGGCGGCGGGAGTGGTGGTGGCCCTGGCCGGGCGGCGAACAAGGGCCAGCACGGATGATCCGATCGAGAACATCGAGACCGCCCTCCGCCTTGCCGCAGATGTCGGGGCGGCCCGGTTTGTCGACCAGGCGTTACGGGTACTTTCCGCGAAGCTGACCACGGCCGGCCGCACCCTGCCGTCGGTCTACGCGGCGACTCTCACCGACTCCACCCTGCTGCTTCACATCGCGCCAGCCGAAGTCGACGAGCCGCCGGCACCATGGCGGGTTGGCCAGGCGCCGGGTCACTGGCTCATCGACCGGATCGCCGACACACCCGACGGCCTGCCCACCGGTGTCGGTGCCGGGATTCCGGCGAGCACACCCGCCCCGTACCCGGGCCTTGCCACGGTCGGCACAGATGACCATGGCTCCCAGATTCTCGTAGACGTCGAGGGTGCCCCGGGAATCATCAGCCTGGGCGGGGATGTGGCCGTGGCCCGCGAGGTAGCCGTGTCCATCGCGGTGGAACTTGCCACGAACCTGTGGTCGGATGAGCTGCGCGTCCACATGATCGGTTTTCCCGGCGACCCCACGCCGATCGCCCCGAACCGGTTGCGGACCGGTACCAGCCTCGGCGAGGTTCTGAACGAACTAACTGATCGTGAGTCACGACGCGCCACCACGGCCGGCGATGAGAACGATCCGAACACCACCTTCGGCGCTGCGCTGCGAGGCCGGCAGGCTGCGCGGACCCAGGCGCTGTGGGCGCCGGACCTGCTGGTGCTCGCTGCGCCTCCATCCGACGACGAGGTCGCGCGGCTGTCGGTCCTCGCCACAGGACGCACCCGGGGCGTTGGCGTGATCACAGTGGGCGACACAGGTGCTGCCCGCTGGCGCTTCACGGTCAGCACCGATGGCAGGCTGTCCCTCGGCGTTCTCGGGTTCGACGTCAACGCTCTGACGCTGCCGGCGGACGAGTACTCGGCCATCGTTGAGATGTTCCGGGGGACCGACGCCGATCCAGCGACCTGGACAACCCGAAGCCCCACGCCACCCGCGCTGCCAGCGGGTCCGGGCCAGACGGACGCCTCGGGCCAGACCCAGGCGTGGATCTCTGCGACGAACGCGCTGGGTGCGGGTCGGCCGGGCACCGAGATGGTCAGGTTTACGGTCCGGGATTCAGCAGCCGCCGCGCTGGCTCCTGCTCCTGCTCAGGGAGGAGTACCGGCGCCCGTCCCGTGGGTTCCAGACATTCCGCCGCGGGTGAGCCCGCCGGTCCCCGAGCTGCCGGCCGTGTCTCGTCGAGCGCCCGACGGTCGCAGACATCCAGCGGTACCGCCCATCCCACCGCTACCTCCCCCACCTCCGCCACCGCCACGCGCGCCACTCACGGCCCCACGGCCCAGGCCCCCGATGCCCCCGCTGCCCCCCGGTGAGCGGCCGGTAGCGCCGAGCCCATCACATCCGCTCGGTGTCCGGCCCGCGGGGTCCGCGGGGTCCCAGACAATCCCGACCGGAGGGCTGCCAGCGCTCCCGCCGCCGCGTTCCTTTCCGGTCCGGGCAGCGCCCGCCGCACGCGCTGAAGCTCCCCCGATGGTGCTGCCGCCTGCGGCGCCGC
>NZ_CAUVXO010000136.1:7902-12404 GCF_963555865.1 Protofrankia sp. Cr1 | reverse complement strand
AGCCCGCCAGCCCCTGACCCTTGGCCTGCCGCAGCTCGGGAACAGAACCGTCCTCAGGAACCTTGAGTCTGAGCAACTCATGTTTGACGATGGCCCGGCTATCATTAGATTCTGAGTGCGAAGGACTCAACTACTACCCGAGCGGTCCCGGCCGAGTTCCCGAAAGAACCGAGCAGCCGGGCCGTCCTGATCTGAGAGGCACACAGACATGGCACGAGCGGTCGGTATCGACCTCGGCACCACGAACTCCGTCGTGAGCGTGCTCGAGGGCGGCGAGCCCACGGTGATCGCCAATGCCGAGGGCTCCCGGACGACCCCGTCCGTCGTCGCCTTCGCCAAGAACGGCGAGGTCCTGGTTGGCGAAGTCGCGAAACGGCAGGCGGTCACGAACGTCGAACGGACCATCCGGTCGGTCAAGCGCCACATGGGCACCGACTGGAAGATGAAGGTCGACACCAAGGACTTCACTCCGCAGCAGATCAGCGCCTTCATCCTCCAGAAGCTCAAGCGGGATGCCGAGTCCTACCTCGGTGAGACCGTGGCCGACGCGGTCATCACCGTGCCCGCCTACTTCGACGACGCCCAGCGTCAGGCGACGACCGAGGCGGGCACCATCGCCGGTCTCAACGTCCTGCGCATCGTGAACGAGCCCACCGCGGCCGCCCTTGCCTACGGCCTGGACAAGGGCGAGAAGGAACAGACCATTCTGGTCTTCGACCTCGGTGGCGGCACCTTCGACGTGTCCCTGCTGGAGATCGGCGACGGCGTTGTCGAGGTGAAGTCGACCTCCGGTGACACCCACCTCGGTGGCGACGACTGGGACCAGCGCGTCACCGACCACCTGATCAAGACCTTCTCCGGTCAGCACGGCGTCGACCTCGGCAAGGACAAAATGGCCCTGCAGCGCCTGCGGGAAGCCGCCGAGAAGGCCAAGATCGAACTGTCGCAGTCCACCCAGACAAGCATCAACCTGCCCTACATCACCGCCTCGGCCGAGGGCCCGCTGCACCTGGACGTCACCCTGACCCGCTCGGAGTTCCAGCGGATGACCTCCGATCTGATCGACCGCTGCAAGCACCCCTTCCAGCAGGCCGTGAAGGACGCCGGGGTCAAGGTCAGCGACATCGACCATGTCGTGCTCGTGGGTGGCTCCACCCGGATGCCGGCCGTGGTCGACCTGGTCCGCGAGCTCACCGGCGGCAAGGAGCCGAACAAGGGCGTCAACCCCGACGAGGTCGTCGCCGTGGGCGCATCCCTGCAGGCCGGTGTCCTCAAGGGCGAGGTCAAGGACGTCCTGCTGCTCGACGTCACCCCGCTCTCCCTCGGCATCGAGACCAAGGGCGGGATCATGACCAAGCTCATCGAGCGCAACACGACCATCCCCACCAAGCGGTCGGAAATCTTCACCACCGCCGAGGACAGCCAGCCCTCCGTCCAGATCCAGGTCTTCCAGGGCGAGCGCGAGATGGCGTCCTACAACAAGAAGCTCGGCATGTTCGAGCTCACCGGCCTGCCGCCGGCACCCCGCGGCATCCCGCAGATCGAAGTCACCTTCGACATCGACGCCAACGGGATCGTCCACGTCTCCGCGAAGGACCTGGGCACCGGCAAGGAACAGTCGATGACGATCACAGGCGGTTCGGCGCTGCCCAAGGACGACATCGACAAGATGGTCCGCGACGCCGAGCAGTACGCCGAGGAGGACCGCAAGCGCCGCGAGGAGGCCGAGACCCGCAACCAGGGCGAAACGCTCGTGTACTCCACCGAGCGGTTCCTGGCCGAGAACGGCGACAAGATCGAAGCAGCGATCAAGGCCGATGTGGAGGAGAAGCTGTCGACGCTGCGCGCGGCGGTCGGCGGTACCGACATCGCGGCCATTCGCGAGGCCACCGGCGAGCTCGCCAAGGCCAGCTCCGCGATGGGTCAGTCGCTCTACGCCGATGCGCAGAGCGCGGCCGGCGCGGGCGGAGCAGGCGGTCCGGCCGGCGCGGGCGGTCCGGGCACGGACGACGACGTCGTGGACGCCGAGATAGTGGACGAGGAGGACAAGAAGTGACCTCGGCGCGCGGGAATGACTGGACGCTCAGCATGTCCACGCCGGACGAACCCGTGATCGTCCGGGACAAGCGCCGCATTGATCCCGAGAGCGGGCAGGTACGAGGGGACGCCATCCGGGTGGAGACAAAGGCTACTGGCGACGCCGCCGCGGCGGCCGCGAGCCCTGCAGGCGCCGCGAGCGTGGGCGCCGCAACCGATGGTGGGGAGTTGCTGGAGTCCCTGCGTCAGCAGGTCGTCGAACGCACCGCCGACCTCCAGCGGCTCAAGGCCGAGTTCGACAACTACCGCCGCCGCGTCGAGCGGGACCGCCAGGTCATGGCCGAGCAGGCGACGGGAAAGCTGCTGGCGGTGCTGCTGCCCACCCTCGACGACATCGGCCGGGCACGTGACCATGGCGACCTGGAGGGTCCGTTCAAGGCGGTCGCCGAGTCGCTGGAGAGCGCGCTTGAGACCGCCGGCCTTGAGCGGTTCGGCTCCCAGGGCGACGAGTTCGACCCGCTGATCCACGACGCGCTCATGCACACCTACTCCTCGCAGGTGACCCGGTCGACCTGCGTGGACGTCTTCCGCGCCGGCTATCGCCACGCCGGTCGGGTACTGCGCCCGGCCCAGGTATCGGTCGCGGAGCCGGCGCCGGATGCCGACGCGGGTGCGGGTGCGGGTGCGGGTGCGGCCGCCGAGACTGCCATCGAAGCTGACATGAACCAGAGCGCGCGAGACGAGACGGCGGGAAGCACGCCGAATGCGGGAGGCGGCGCGACGGAAGCCGTCGAGTAGTCGATGCCATCCGCCCTTTTGCCAGACAACGTCCGCTTCGAGCGTCGATACACGACATGATGGTGAAAGGAGGGGCGCCGTGAGTGTTCGTGACATGGTCGAAAAGGATTACTACGCCGCTCTCGGCGTCCCCAAGGACGCCTCGGCTACCGATATCAAGAAGGCCTACCGCCGGCTTGCCCTCGAGCTGCATCCGGACAAGAACCCCGATGACCCGAAGGCAGAGGCGCGCTTCAAGGAGGTCTCCGAGGCCTACGACGTGCTGTCGGACGAGTCCCGGCGCCGGGAGTACGACGAGGCGCGGGCGCTGTTCGCCGCGGGTGGCACCGCGGGCCATCCCACGGGTGGTTACGGCTACCAACCGGGCGGGTACGGCGCAGGCGGTGCGTTCAACCTGGATGACCTGCTGGGCGGGGCGGGCGCGGGCCCCGGTCCCGGCGGCCTCGGGGGTCTGTTCGACAACCTCTTCCAACGGTCGCCAAGCGGCCGTGGCCCTCGCCGTGGCAGCGACATCGCGGCCGAGGTCACGATCCCGTTCGAGAAGACCCTGACCGGGCTTGAGGCCACCGTCCGCCTGCCGGGCGCCGCGACCTGCGTTACCTGCGTGGGAAGCGGCGCCCGGCCGGGCACGACGCCGCGAACATGCACGACCTGCCGGGGCCTGGGCGTGGTGTCCCGTTCGCAGGGTGGGTTTGCCCTGTCGGAGCCGTGCCGTGACTGCATCGGCAAGGGGACGATCATTGAATCACCGTGCCCGAGCTGCCTGGGCACGGGACGGCGGGAACGCGAACAGCGGATCCGTATCCCACCAGGGGTCGCGGACGGTCAACGGCTCCGGGTCCGGGGTCGCGGATCGCCGGGTGAACGCGGCGGGCAGTCCGGCGACCTCGAAGTCACCGTCCACGTGCTGGCCCACCCGGTTTTCGGCCGTGAGGGGCACAACCTGACGATCATCCTGCCGGTGACCTTCACCGAAGCCGCGCTGGGTGCATCGGTCAAGGTTCCGACGATCGACGGTGCCCCGCTGACGGTGAAGGTTCCGTCCGGAACGTCGAGCGGGCAGCGCCTGCGGGTTCGGGACCGCGGGGTGCCGCGGGGCGGCCACGGCCACGGTGACCTCATCGTGACGATCGAAGTCACGGTGCCACGGCCCGCTGACCTCTCCCCCAAGGCCCGCACCGCGCTACAGGAGTTCGCGCACGCCCATCCCGAAGATCCACGCACGTCGCTGATGGCACAGATGGAGGGCCGGCCATGAAACCACGGCCGAGCCGAACGGCCGATCCGCCGCTCCCACCGAACGGTCTGCCTGCGGCACCCCGGCCCGGCCCCGGGCCGGCGCACGACGACGACACTCCCGTGTATGTGATCTCCATTGCCGCGCAGCTGGCCGGCATGCACCCGCAGACGCTGCGGGCCTACGACCGGCTGGGGCTGGTGACTCCGGGTCGCACATCCGGACGCGGCCGGCGGTACTCCGTCCGGGATGTGGCGCTGCTGCGGGAGGTACAACGGCTGTCCCAGGAGGAGGGGGTCAACCTTGCGGGGATCCGCCGGATCCTGGAGCTGGGCAGCCAGGTGATGATCCTACAGGCGCAGGTCCGCCAACTTACCGAGGAGCTGGCGCTGGCCCGCGCCGACGCCGAACGCCGGGTGGCCGAGGCGCA
>NZ_CAUVXO010000136.1:1724-7525 GCF_963555865.1 Protofrankia sp. Cr1 | reverse complement strand
CGACAGCGCCGCGCCCGCTGCTGCTGGACCCGACTGCCTTGCGAGACCCAATCTTAAGCCGGAACGACTCAACTATTCTGAGCGTTAATGAAGATGGAATCAACTAAACGATCATTCTAGGACTCCCATGAACGTGGACCGGCTCACCGCTCGCTCCCAGGAAGCACTCTCCTCCGCAGTCAGCCGCGCTACCGGCGACGGCTCACCGCTCGTCGACCCGCTACATCTCCTCGTAGCCGTCCTGAGTCAGTCGGGCGGGGTCGCAGTCGACCTCCTTGACGTCACCGGGGCCCCGCTTGCCCAGGTACGCGCCCGTGCCGAGGCCGCGGTCAGCCGGCTGCCGCACGCCACCGGCGCCAGCGTCTCCCCACCTCAGCTGTCCCGGCAGCTCATCACCGTCCTGGACAACGCCGAGCGGCAGGCGAACCGGCTCGGCGACGAGTACACCTCAGTGGAGCACCTGTTGGTCGCGCTCGCAGAGGAGGGGGGCGAGGCGGCGCGGGTGCTCACCGAGTTCGGCGCAACCGCTGAAACCCTGCGTGGTGCCTTCGAAACCGTCCGCGGCGGCGTCCACCGGGTGACCAGCCGCGATCCCGAGGACTCCTACCGGGCGTTGGACAAGTTCTCCGTCGACCTCACCGAGCAGGCTCGAGCCGGCAAGCTCGATCCGGTCATCGGCCGCGACGCCGAGATTCGCCGGGTTGTGCAGGTCCTGTCGAGACGGACGAAGAACAACCCCGTCCTCATCGGCGAGCCCGGCGTCGGCAAGACCGCGATCGTCGAAGGGCTCGCACTGCGGGTCGTCGCCGGTGACGTTCCAGAGTCCCTGCGCGACCGCCGCATCGTGTCGCTCGACCTCGGGTCGATGGTGGCCGGGTCGAAACTGCGCGGTGAATTCGAGGAACGGCTACGGGCCGTCCTCAACGAGATCCGGTCCGCCGAAGGTCGGCTCATCACGTTCATCGACGAGCTGCACACGGTGGTCGGTGCCGGCGCCGCCGAAGGTGCCATGGACGCGGGCAACATGCTCAAGCCCATGCTCGCCCGCGGCGAGCTGCGAATGATCGGCGCAACAACCCTCAACGAGTACCGCACCCGCATCGAGAAGGACCCGGCCCTGGAGCGCCGATTCCAGCCGGTACTGGTCGGCGAGCCCTCGGCCGAGGACACCATCGGTATCCTGCGCGGGCTCAAAGAGCGGTACGAGGTGCACCACGGCGTGCGCATCACCGATGCGGCCCTCGTCGCCGCGGCCACCCTCTCCGACCGGTACGTCAGCGGGCGGTTCCTGCCCGACAAGGCAATCGACCTGGTGGACGAGGCCGCGTCTCGCCTCCGGATGGAGATCGACAGCCGACCCGTGGCCATCGACGAGCTGGAACGGGCCGTCCGGCGTCTGGAGATCGAGGAGATGGCGCTGTCCAAGGAGAGCGACGACGCGTCGAAGGAGCGGCTGGGCCGCCTCCAGCGCGAGCGGGTCGACAAGCGGGCGGAGCTGACAAGTCTCACCGCCAGGTGGCAGGCGGAGAAGAGTTCCATCGTCGAGGTGCAGAAGGTCAAGGAAGAGCTGGAGAACGCCAAGCGCGCCGTCGAGGTCGCCGAACGGGATCTTGACCTGGCCAAGGCCGGCGAGCTGCGTTACGGCATGATCCCGATGCTGGAGAAGCGGCTCGCGGCGGCAACCGACGCGCTACCCGGCCCAGACGAGCCCGGCGGCGCGATGCTGAAGGAGGAGGTCGGCCCGGACGACGTCGCCGAGGTTGTCGCATCCTGGACCGGCATTCCCGCCGGCCGGCTCCTGGAGGGTGAGAGCGCCAAACTGCTCCGCATGGAGGACGAACTGCACGCCCGCGTGATCGGGCAGCATGCCGCGGTAGGTGCTGTCTCCGACGCCGTGCGCCGCGCTCGCGCCGGCATCTCCGACCCGGATCGGCCGACCGGCTCGTTCCTCTTCCTTGGTCCCACCGGCGTCGGAAAAACCGAGCTGGCGAGGGCACTCGCCGACTTCCTGTTCGACGACGAACGGGCCGTGGTGCGCATCGACATGAGCGAATATGCCGAGAAGCACTCGGTGGCCAGGCTTATCGGCGCGCCGCCCGGCTATATCGGGTTCGAGTCCGGCGGGCAGCTCACCGAGGCCATCCGCCGGCGTCCGTACAGCGTGATTCTGCTGGACGAGGTCGAGAAGGCGCATCCCGACGTCTTCGACATTCTGCTGCAGGTGCTCGACGACGGACGCCTCACCGACGGTCAGGGCAGAACGGTCGACTTCCGCAGCACGATCGTGGTAATGACATCCAACCTCGGGTCGCAGTTCATCGCGGACCCGACCCTGTCACCCCAGGTGCGACGCGACTCGGTGATGGTCATCGTCCGGGAGGCGTTCAAGCCCGAGTTCCTCAACCGACTTGACGACGTTCTGGTCTTCGATCAGCTGGCCAAAGAAGATCTCGCCCGCATCGTCGACCTCCAGCTCGACCGGCTGCGGGCTCGGCTCACCGACCGGCGCATCACGCTCACAGTCACGGACTCAGCGCGGGCCTGGCTCGCCGACGCCGGCTTTGATCCGGTCTTCGGGGCACGCCCGCTGCGCCGGCTGGTGCAGACCTCGATCGGCGACTCGCTCGCCCGGGAGCTGCTCGCCGGCATCGTGCGGGACGGCGACGAAGTCGTCGTGGAGGTCGACCCGGACCGACCCGGCCTCCGTGTTCAACCGGCCGTCCGCGCGGCGTGACCCAGCCGGGTTCACCACGATGGGTTCATCACGATGGCCCGACAGTGGCCGTTCGGATCCGCCAGTTGCCGGTGTCATCGCGCTGGAGGATCTCGCCATCCTCATGGAGCCTACGGTGATGTCGCCCGCACTGGAGGACGAGGTTGGCGAGGTCGGTGGGTCCCCCATCAATCCAGTGCACGAGATGATGGCTGTCGCAGAAAGAGGGTGGACGATCGCATCCCGGATAGACGCATCCACCGTCGCGGAGCTCCAGCGCACGGTACTGCGCTGGAGACACAGTAGGAGTGGCTCGGCCCAGCTCCAGAATCTCGCTGTCACCCCAGGTCAACAGCCGGGTCACCCGCGCGTCGCAGGCCAATCTCCGGGCGGCGGCGTGACCGATGAGCCCGCCACCGGCGAAACCCGCCCGGGCGGTGAACCCGGTGGGGAGCTCCCCACCGGGTTCCGTTGTGGGCTCGCGTCCCTGCGATCGCGCCGCAGCGGGTCCGACCCAGTCGACGCGCGGTTGCCCCGGCGGCGGTACCAGCGTCGCGACATCGACCACTGCGGTCAGCTGGGGACGATGTCCATGCACCTGGGAAAGATCTGCCTGGCCCAGGTAATGCCTGGCGATTTCGATCAGGGCATCCGCCCGCCGCTGCGCCTTTGACCGGTCATCGCCCGCTGTGGGTGCGCCTCCCATCGCCGCGTCCAACGCCGCGGTGACGGTCTCTCCACCCTCGGCGTCGAACTGTGCATCCAGGAACACCTTGCCCTCAACCGAGGATGAAACGATCAATCCACGGGCCCGATGTGCCCTGTCACGGTCTCTGTCCGCGCCGTCGGGATCAGAGGCCTGGGCCCAGTAACGCACGACCCGCCCCAACGTCGCCGGGTCCGTCCCCCGAGCCGCAAATGTGAACATCCCATGGGATTTGATCGCCGCCTCCCGACGTTGTGGCGTCACCGCCGAGGTCACCGCACGAACATGGGCGAAGGACACATCACCCTCGCGGAACGCGGCCGTCAGTTCTGGTAACACCGCCAGCTCCCGGCTCGCGCGCAGCACTGCCGACCCTGCGGACCGCGACACCCCGCAACGGGAGCGCAGCCACGCCTGCACGGACAGGAAACCCTCGAGCTGCCACCACCGCGACGTGTCCAGACGATCGATCGAGCGCACCCACAATGCCTCCAAGGCGTTGGTGAACCGACGCAACTCCATGACAAACTCCGCCACGTCCTGTGCTGACAATTCCGACGGATCGAACCCGGCCGCCATGCCCCGCAGCCCGGGTAGGTCAGCCAACCCACTGCCGGTCATACCGCCGGTCATACCGCCACCCCCACCGAAGGTCGAACTTATGTTCGAAGTGTAGCTGACGATTCGGCCACGATCAACCCGTCGACGACATGCCGAACCCGCGCTCGTGATCCGACCCAGCGCTGTGACGCAAGGCTGTGGACGCAAGGCTGTGATGCGGGTAGCGGCGCTAGAGTGTGCCGGTGTGTATTCCCGGTCGGCCGACCCGCCGCATCCTGATGGCCGGGACCGCCGTGACTCTCATGGGATGCTCGGCGACCGCAAGCAACGCCGGCCGAGCCGGAGCACAACCCGAGGCAGGCGCACCCTCGCCCGCGCCGGCGGCACCCGCAGCCGCCTCCCAACCGGCGCAACCGCCGGCAACCGCGTTGACGCCGACCGCGGCGGGCGGGCCCGCAACCGAACTGATGCGCGCGAGTTCAGGACGCCCGGAGGTGGCCCTGACATTCCACACCAACGGTGACATCGCCCTGGTCGACGGGCTCCTCGCCGCCGTGGCACAGGCACGTGTACCGATTACCTGCATGTTCGTGTGCAACTGGCTGGAGCGGTATCCGGACTACGCCCGTCGCGTCAGAGATGGCGGGCACGAAATCGGGAACCACACGTACACCCACCTCGCCGATCTCGACCGGCAGAGCGTTTCCGTGGTGCGCACGGAGGTGGAGCACTCGCAAGAGATCATGGACCGGGTGACCGGCGGACCGGGGGACTACTTCCGGCCGTCGGCGATGCACCACAGCACCCCGGCGGTACTCGCCGAGGCCGGCCGCGCCGGTTACGCACACTGTCTGTCCTACGATGTGGATCCCCTCGACTACACCGACCCCGGTGCCGACGCTGTGGTCACGCGCACACTGGCAACGGTCCAACCCGGCTCGGTGATAAGCCTGCACTTCGGGCATGCCGGTACAATTCCGGCCCTGCCACGGATCGTCGCCGGCCTGCAGCAAAAAGGGCTCCGTCCGGTGACAGTCCGCGAACTGTTCGCCTGACCCCGTCGGGCTACAGCAAGCGATGACGCCGACGAGCCGGTACGAGTAATGTCGGCCGGTGCGAGGGCTGGCGGTTGCCGACGAGGTCCGGGTGGCGCTGGCTGCGGGACGCCCGGTGGTCGCGCTCGAGTCGACGTTGATCGCCCACGGGCTACCCCGTCCGCGCAATCGCGAGGTCGCAGCTGAGCTGGAAGCCCTGCTGCGCGCCCGTGGGGTGACTCCGGCGACGATTGCCGTCATTGCCGGGACGCCCACGATCGGTCTGGACGCGAGCGCGCTCTCGATGATCGCGGATGCGCCTGACGTGGCGAAACTGTCCGTCCGCGATCTCCCGGTCGCCGCCGCGCTACGCCGCACCGGCGCGACCACGGTCGCTTCCACGTCTACTGGCCGCCCGCGCCGGAATCCGTGTGTTCGCGACCGGCGGGCTCGGCGGGGTGCACCGCGGCTGGGCCGACAGCGCCGACGAGTCCGCCGACCTGGTGACACTGGCCCGCACCCCGATCACGGTGGTCTGCGCGGGGGTGAAATCGATCCTGGATGTCGGCGCCACCCTTGAACGGCTGGAAACCCTCGGGGTGACGCTGCTCGGCTGGCGGACGGATATTTTCCCCGGTTTCTACCGGTCACGCACTGGATTCACGCTCGACTGGCGGGTCGACGCAGCGCACCAGGTCGCGTCCGTCATGGCGGATGCCGACGCCCTCGGCCTGCGCTCGGCCGTGATCGTCGCCAACCCGGTGCCTGAGACCGAGCAGCTCGACCA
>NZ_CAUVXO010000136.1:0-1157 GCF_963555865.1 Protofrankia sp. Cr1 | reverse complement strand
CGACCTGCACGACCGCGTGCTGGCCGAGGCGCTGGCGGCGGCGGCCCGCCGCGACCTGCGCGGGAAGGCCGTCACCCCGTTCCTGCTCGCGACCTTCCACCGCGAAACCGCTGGTGCCAGCCTGGCGACGAACATCGCGGTCGTCCGCAACAACGTCACCGTCGCCGCCGACATCGCCACCGCCTGGTCCACCCATCCGAACAACTCGCCGACCTGTCCACCTGGCAAATAAAACGATCAAGGCTGCGCTGGTGCGCCGGGTATCCGGTAATCCCAGCCATGATCCCGGGCATGGGCGATGAGCACATCTGCCACCGCCTGCTGTTCACGTCTGCTCAGGCCGGTGCAGTCAAGATGAGCATGATCTTCTGGAATATCTTCGTCAGCCGAGTCATCCCACGCGGTTACCTTCATCTCCTGCGTCTGCCCGACGGTTACCGAAAGAACTCCTACGGAGGCCAGACCCCTTGCCAGATGACGTTCATGAGACTGTCGGGCGCCGACCTTACTCGCCCGACTCAGTGAAAGCCGGCCATGGTCCTTGGGGGTGGGTTTGAAAACCTGACTGGTGACACGTCCGTTACTGACCCAGGAAGGGTTCACCTGGCGCCACAGACGCTCGCCGGTATCAGTGAGAAGAAACCAACCGTCGGGCGCACGCATCCGATGCTCACTCACGCGGCGGTCAACTTCGGTTGGAGCCACTCGACAGCGAGCATGATTCCCACGTCAGCGGCAAGGTCCGCTCCGTCGAACTGACCCGAGGTGGTATCGGTTACCTGGAGCAACAGCGCTCCCTCCTCCGTGACCTCAGCAGAAACCTCGGTCACCTGAACCGTCCATTCCAGATGCAGACCACCCGTCGGAGTCGGATACACATACGGGGCGGGCGAGCCGCTGCTTTCCAGAGCCCCGAGAAGCGTCGCGCAGACCTGGAGCGCGCGCTCGGTCACCCTCTCACCTTCGCCATCACCCAACCAGCCCGGCTGCAACCCGGCGTGTTCAGCGATGTCGGCGCGGGCACGCTCGTACTCCTGATCCGCTGAGTCGTCGGCGAACACGACGCTGCTGACGCTTTCGAAACGTTGCGGCTGTTCATCCGGTCCGAATACTGCCACGCCCTCCACACGCAGAAGCCGCTTAGGCGTCGGTTCGGC
>NZ_CAUVXO010000135.1:12118-13183 GCF_963555865.1 Protofrankia sp. Cr1 | reverse complement strand
TCGCGGGCGGTGGCGTGATCCTGACGCTCTTCCAGGCTCCGGACGGGGTCGCAAAGATCAACTCCGACGGTTATCGGGCACTCGTCGCACGGTTGCGCGGCAGCAAGCCGACGCCGGCTTCCGTCACCGCGACCACCGCGGCCACCCCGGCGACCACCGCGACCACCGCGACCACCGCGACCACCGCGACCACCGCGACCACCGCGGCCACCACCGCGGCCACCACCGCGGCCACCGCGGCCACCATCGGGGACGGTGCTGTGAGCGCCGCGTCCGACGCCAGCGCAGTCAGGACCTCGGTCGGCCGCCGCCGGGAGCCCGCCGTGCTCGAGGTACGTAACCTCAGCGTCCGTTTCGGCGGGGTGCAGGCACTCAAGGACGTCAACCTGCGCGTCGAACCGGGCATGGTGCTGGGCCTGATCGGCCCCAACGGCGCGGGCAAGACGACACTGCTCGACATCGTCACCGGCTTCACCACGCCGACATCGGGAGAGGTGCTGCTGGACGGGAACTCCATCGCAAGGTGGTCCCCGGTGCGCCGGGCACGGGCCGGACTCGCCCGGTCGTTCCAGGCGGTCGAGCTGTTCCCGGACATGACCGTCCGGGAGAACCTGCTCGCCGCGGCGGACGTCCAGAAGGCGAAGTATTACCTCACCGACCTCATCCGCCCCGGGCGGCAGCGTCCGTCCGCACTCATGGACGAGGTCGTCGAGGAGTTCGGGCTGGCGGATCTGCTTGACAGCATGCCCGCGGAGCTGCCGCACGGCCGGGCGCGACTCGTCGGTGTGGCCCGGGCCCTGCTCGCTGATCCCAGCGTGCTCTTCCTCGACGAGCCGGCCGCGGGCTTGGACTCCCATGAGAGTGCCGAGATCGGGACGGTCATCCGGGGGATCGCCGAGCGGCGCAACACCGCCGTGCTGTTGATCGAGCACGACATTCCGCTGGTCCTCGGCATCTGTGACCGCATCGCGGTACTCGACTTCGGCCAGAAGATCGCCGAAGGGCTCCCTGACGAGATCCGGACCAATCCCGATGTGATCCGTGCCTATCTCGGTGAGGACGCGA
>NZ_CAUVXO010000135.1:6730-11959 GCF_963555865.1 Protofrankia sp. Cr1 | reverse complement strand
GCCGACGAGCTGGTTCCATCCGAAAAAGTATGATCGCGAAAGTTCGATGAGCGCGCCGCTCGAGGTCCGGCTGAGGAGCACACGATGACAGCGTTGATCGAAGCGATAGGACTGGCTGCCGGTTACGGTTCGCTCGCGGTCGTGCGCGACCTCGACCTGCACGTGGAGCCGGGAGAGGTTGTCGCATTGCTCGGCCCTAACGGCGCGGGCAAGACCACTACACTGCTCACGCTGTGTGGTGAGCTGCCGATCCTAGGCGGGGAGGTCAGGGTCGGCGGGCAGGTGACGAAGGCTCCGCTGCATCGCCGCGCACGCGCGGGCCTCGGTCTTGTCACCGAGGAACGGTCGGTGTTCATGAGCTTGAACGTCGATGAGAACTTGCGGGTCAGCGGGAGCGACCCAGCGCTCGCACTCGAGCTGTTCCCGGAGCTTGAGACGTTCCGCAAGACCCGGGTGGGGCTGCTGTCCGGCGGTCAGCAGCAGATGTTGGCCCTGGCCCGGGCGCTGGGTCGCCGCCCGAGCCTGTTGTTGGCCGACGAGCTCTCGCTCGGGTTGGCGCCGCTGGTCGTCACGCGGTTGCTGCGCGCCGTCCGCGACGCCGCGGACGGCGGCGTGGGGGTCCTCCTCGTCGAGCAGCACATCGCGAAGGCTCTTGAGTTCGCAGACCGGGCCTATGTGATGAGCCGTGGCCGGATCGCTCTCAGCGGCACCGCGCAGGACCTGCGTGGACGCCTGGACGACATCACCCAGTCCTACCTGTCCGGTGCACCGCTGGCCCAGGCAGGCGTCTGACCTCGCGGCCAGGCGTCGAACGAGGAGAACCCCTGACTGCAGCGCCGCAGTCAGGGGTTCTCCTCGTTGCTCAGGTGCTCAGGTGCTCAGGTGCTCGAAGTCGGGTGTGTTCCTCAGGCCTCGACCCGGTCCGGCACGGTGAACAGCTTGCGGAAGGTGTCCAGGGTGATGGTGTGGCGCACCTCGTCCGGAACGTCCTGGAACAGCTCGCGCAGCGTCTTCTGGGTGTGGCCGTAGGTGCCTTCGAGGTGGGGGTAGTCGTCACCCCACATGACGTTGCGGTAGCCCATCGCGGTCACCGCGGGGACGGCGCTCACGTCGTGCTGGAAGGAGGTGTAGACCTGCCGGTAGATCAGTTCGCTCGGCAGCGCCGAGAGCTTGGGCAGCGCCCAGTTGCCGTGTTGGCGGTAGCCCTCGTCCATCCGGTCGGCGAGGGCCGGCACCCATGACGCCCCACCCTCGGCGATCAGGATCCGCAGTCGCGGGTGGCGGTCGAGCACGCCGGCGGCGACCAGGTGGGTGACGACCCGCATGCCCGGGAACGTCGTCTCGACGTAGTTGATGACAGCCGCTCCGGGGCCGCGGAACGCCTTGGCGTCCGAGCCCGTGCCGATGTGGAAGGCGATCGTGAGGTTCGCCGCTTCGGCGGCCGCCCACACCGGCTCCCAGTGGTCCTGGGCGTATTCCTTCCCGTCGGCGACCACGGTGGGCAGGAACACACACTGGAAGCCCATCCCGGCGACCCGCTCGATCTCGGCTACGGCGTCTTCAGTCGAGGCCATCGACAGGATGGCTGCGCCGACGATGCGCGGTGAACCATTCATGATCTCTTCGCGGCACCAGTCGTTGTACGCCCGCACGGACGCGGCGGCGAGCTCACGGTCGGTGATCAGTACGGTCCAAAAGCCCATTGACGGAAAGACGAGCTGCCCCCAGATGCCTTCGGCGTCCATGTCCGCAAGCCGGAGCGTGAGGTCGTAGGCGCCCGGGGGACGGAAGGAGTCCAGGAAGTCGTTGAGCGCCCGCCGCTGAATCACGTTGTCGACGTAGATGGTCTCGTGCCGGTCGCCCCGCTCGCTACGTGGAGCGCGGTCCGCCAGGTGCGCCGGCAGCCTCGACGTCCACAGGTCGGCCGGCTCCAACAGGTGCGAATCTCCCGAGTTCACCCAGATCTTATCCATGCCGACTCCTCATTCCTGCCCGTGTCCCGTCGGCGGGAGTGCCCTTCAGGGCTGGCCGACCGCCCTCGGAGACTGCATTAATTCTTAAAATTAGTGATATTATTTCATTGCTCGTTTGTCAAGTGGATGTTGCCGTAAAGTCCCGCGTACACAAACGCGTACACAACGGACTCGGGGGAGCGGGGGAACGGCTGTGGCTGGACGTTTCAGCGGACGGGTGGCAATCGTCACCGGGTCATCACGGGGGATCGGGCGGGCGATCGCCTGGCGGTTGGCGACAGAAGGCGCCGGTGTCGTCCTCAACGCCCGTAATAAAAATGATCTTGAGAGTGCCCGCACGGAGTTCGAGGCCGCCGGGTTGAGCGTGGACGCGGTCGTCGCGGACGCCGCTGAGCCGCAATCGGCCGCGCTGCTGGTCGCCGCTGCTACCCAGACGTTCGGCCGGATCGACTTCCTGGTGAACAACTTGGGGTTGAGCAGCTACCTGGGCCGCCCGCACCTGGCCGATCGCGACAGCTTCGCCCGTGATGTCGTCGGCAACTCCTGGATCACGGTCGGGATGATCCAGGAGGCGATGAAGGCGGGCCTGGCGGACGGTGGCGGAGCGGTCGTCAACGTGTCTGCCATCAGCATCCGCAAGCTCGTCCCCTACGCCGCCGTCTACACCGCGGGCAAGGCCGCGCTGGAGGCGCTCACCCGCGATCTGGCACTCGATCTCGGCCCGGAAGGCATCCGGGTGAACGCGATTGCCCCCGGCCTGGTGAAGACCGACGGCTCGCGGTTCGTCTGGGAGGGCAAGGAGGACATTCAGTCGGGGGTGGTCCCGCTGCGCCGGCTCGGTGAACCGGAGGACATAGCCTCGGTCGTCGCGTTCCTGCTGTCCGCAGACGCATCCTGGGTCACCGGCCAGGTGATCGATGTGGACGGCGGTTCGGTGCTGGCGCCGGGTGAGTTCGCCCATCCCGACTGAGAAACCCGGATGTCGGAGTTTCGAACATCCGACACCCGGGCTATCCGCCACCCGGACCATCCGCCGATCCGGTCACGAACGGCGAACCTCGCTCCAGGGCAGGCTCTTGTCGACCCGGATGTCTCCGGGCAGCCCGAGCACCCGCTCGCCGAGGGTGGTACGCAGGATTTCCGAGGTGCCGCCCTCGATCGTGTTGGCGCGGGCGCGCAGGAAGGCACGGACCGGGCTGCCCTGTTCGGCGGCGTCCTCGATGTTGAATTCGCGGGTGTCGTAGGAACCGTAGATCATGCCTGCCGCGCCGAGCAGGTCCACGCAGAGGTCGGTCGCCTGCTTGTTCAACTGTGCTGTGGCGAGCTTCGCGACGGCGCCCTGCGGGCCGGTCCCGCCGCGTTCGCGGTCGGTGTCGCTGCGCAGGACGGTGAGCCGGGTGACCTCGATCTGCACCCACAGGTCGAGCAGCCGGTCACGCAGCACCTGCGCCTGCGCCGAGGATGTGTCGGCCCGCTCCCGCCACAGTCGGATCGCCGCATCGATCGCCGGCCGCGCCGAGAGCCCGTCGCTGAGCATGTAGCGCTCGTTGTTGAGCGTGGTCAGCGCCACCCCCCAACCCTGGCCGACCGCACCGATGCGCGTTGCATCCGAGAGCCGGACGTCGGTGAGGTAGACCTCGTTGAACTCGGCGTCGCCGGTCATCTGCCGCAGCGGCCGCACCTCGACACCGGGGGCTGTCATGTCACACAGGAAGAAGGTCAGGCCGCGGTGTTTGATGACCGACGGGTCGGTGCGGACGACGAGCATGCCCCAGCGCGCGACGTGACCCCAGGAGGTCCACACCTTCTGCCCGTTGATCACCCAGTCATCCCCGTCGGGGACGGCGACGGTGGCCAGCGAGGCGAGGTCCGAGCCTGCGTTGGGCTCGCTGAACAGCTGGCACCAGACTTCCTCGCCGGTGAACAGCGGGCGCAGATACCGTTGCTGCTGCTCGTCCGTTCCGTGCGCCAGCACGGTTGGTCCGCCCATCCCGTATCCCAGCGGGTTGCGGAAGAAGCCGCTGGGGCCGCCGGCGGCGGTGATCCGGGCGGTGATGTGTTTCTGCAGGCCGACGCCGAGGCCCAGGCCGCCCAGGCCGACCGGGAACGAGACCCAGGCCAGGCCCGCGTCGTACTGCGCACCCAGGAACCCCGCCGGTGGCGTGGACGCCGGCGGGTACTCGGCGAGCAGGCGGTCGACGGCCGCGTCGACGGTCTCGAGCGATGAGGCTTCCGCTGTCTGCAGCGTCATCGGCGTGATCCCTTTCAGCCGGACGTCACCGTCCGCAGCGCGATCTGGTGGCCGCCGCGGTCGGGCGGCCTAGATTCATCGTATCAGTATGATTTTTTATATGATTCGAGGCTGATAGGAGAGGTGAGAGAGTCCACGACCGCTCAGGCGCGCATGTAGGCGCCCCCGGACACGTTGACGATCTCGCCGGTGATGTGGCGGGCGCGATCGGAGGCGAGGAAGGCCACCGTGTCGGCGATCTCGTCCGCGGTCGTGAGGTCTGCGAGCACTCCCAGAGCGCCGGGGATGTCTGCCAGCTCGGGATGGTCGTCGACGAACTTGGTCCCCTTTACCAGGCCCATCGATACCGTGACCGCCCGGATGCCGTGCGGGCCGCCCTCGTGCGCGCAACTGCGGGTGAGCACGTTGAGACCGCCCTTGGTGACCGCGTACGGTGACTCGATGCCGTTGCCGCCGACGTCCGGGGCATAGCTGCCGATGTTGACGATGACGCCGCCGCCGGCCTCGCGCATCAGCGGCATGGTCACCCGGCACAGGTACCAGGGGCCGGTCAGATTCACTTGCAGGACGCGGTCCCAGGCGGCCGGATCGTAGTCGAAGATGCTGCCGAGCACGTTCACGGCGGCGTTGTTGACCAGGATCTGCACCGGGCCGAGGGTGCCCGTCACCTCGGTGACGACCTTGTCGATCTGGTCACGGTCACCGGCGTCCATCGGGTATCCGACCACGGTGGTGTCCGGATAGTCGGCGGCGATCGCGGCGGTGACCGCGTGGGTCCGTCGCTCGTGGATGTCGGTGACGACGACCCGGGCGCCACCGGCGGCGAGTCGCCTGGCCGTCGCCTGGCCGATGCCCTGTCCCGCCGCCGCCGTCACCAGGGCGACCCGCCCACTGAACTCCGATGCCATGCAGTGCCTCCGATGTCGGGCCGTACCGTCCATCCCACGTGTCGGGCGCTCGTGCCCTGAAGTGATAAATAAGATAACTGATTTTCCGCAAGCGGGC
>NZ_CAUVXO010000135.1:3454-6237 GCF_963555865.1 Protofrankia sp. Cr1 | reverse complement strand
TCTCATGTCGAACCGACCTGCGCCGGGGTCAGCCGCAAAGCCGCTTGGTTAGGCGGCAGGGCTGGTTGTCAAGGGTTTTGGGGTACGAGGATGTCGATGTTGATGGTGGCCTTGTAGCTGGGGCTCGGACGCGGGTGCCTGTGGCGACGAACGTGGAGATCGCGCGTTTGACGACGCGGGGGTTGACCCGTAGGCGCCGGTCGGGCATGAGGGTGTCCAGGATGTGGCGGCCGATGGTGGCGACGAGGTCGATGATGATGTCGGCGATGACGCCGGCGGCGTGGGGTGCCTTGCCGGGAGGAATGCGATGAGCGAATTCACGGGACCCGGGCTACTGCGGGAATGCCTCGAACGGCTGGAGTGGGCACCCGAGCGCCTGGCCCGGGAAATCAACAAGACGGCGAACAAGCAGGTCGTCAGCCCGAAGGCCCCCTATCACTGGCTGCAGGGCGGGACCCCGCGAGGCACCCTGCCAGAACTGGCCGCGCTCACGCTCAGCCGCGCACTTGGCGAGCACGTCACACCCTGGCAGCTCTGGCCCGGCACGCAGACACAGGCAACCGCGATCTCCGCGCACTCCGGGCTCAACCTCCCATGGACAGCCGACGGAGCCGGTCGTTGCGCGGACCTCATCAGCAGGCCTACCGCATCCCTCCTACTCCCCGTACCAGGCCCGATGGCGATCGCACCCGTGGTCGACTGGTTCACCGCCCCGACAACGGCGCAGCCATCGCGGGCGAACGGCAACGCGGTCAACGGCGAGATGGTGACCGTGCTCGCCGACCGCGTCCGCCAACTGCGGCATCTCGACGACGTCCAGGGCGGGCCGATGCTGCTGGACTGGATCAAGCACGACCTGCGCTGGACCGCCAGCCTGGCCAGCACCGCCTCCTACGACCAGGAGACCGGTACTGCCCTGTTCAGCGTGCTGGCGCAGCTGGCTCAGCTCGCCGGATGGGTGGCCACAGACCTGGGCCAGCAGGCGTTCGGCCAGCGCTACCTCTTAGCAGCCTTGCGATTCGCCCACGCAGCCGCGGACACCGAACTCGCCGCCGCAGTCGTCTCGTGCCTCAGCTACCTCGCGCTGTGGATGAACTCATCCGCGAACGCCGTCAGGCTGATCCGGATGGCCCGCCAACGGTCCGCAGGACACGCCAGCCCGGTCACCGCCGCGCTACTCGCAAGCCGCGAGGCCCGTGCCCACGCTTCCAGCGGCTCGACCGCTGAGTGCGCGCAGGCGCTTGACGAGGCCGCCAGCCTGCTCAGCACACAGGCCGTTTCGTCGGTCCCACCGCCCGCATGGATGTACTGGGTGACCGAGGCAGTCCTCGTCGCCGACGCTGGCCGCTCCTGGCTGGAGGCGGGACGGCCGGAGCAGGCCATCCCGCTGTTGGACGACGGACTGCGCCTGTTCGGGCACAGTCAGCCGCGCAACCGCCTGCTGCACGGGGTATCCCTCGCCCAAGCCATGCTGCTCACCCGCCAGCCAGATGGCGCGGTCCAGGCCACCGATCAGGCACTCGCCCTGATCGCCGGACAAGACTCTGGCCGCGTCCGCAGCCGCCTCGCCGAGCTGCGCACCGCCCTCGCCGCGTCGACGGCGAGCCAGGCCATCGAGGCCGCCGACAGGGTCGCGGATCGCATCCACGCGTAGCCTGGTGGCGCTGAAGGTCACGCGCCGAGGGCACGAGGAGACCCCGTTCATGTGGCTGGCCACGAACGTCCCACTCGCCTCGCTGACCACGCTGCGCCTCGGTGGCCCTGCCCGGGAAGTGGCCGTCCTCGACGACCCGGGCGACTTCCCCGAACTCGTCGCCGCCGCCGGTCGCGCCGGGAGCGCGCCAAGGGTCATCGGGGCCGGCAGCAACCTCCTGGCCGCCGACGACGGCTACCCCGGCCTCGTAGGCCGGATGGCCACCACAGGCGTACGCCTAGACCACAGCCAGGACGGCGACCGCGTTCTGGTCACCGTCCAGGCCGGCCACGATCTGGACGCCCTGGTCGCCGAGATGGTGGCCGAGGGGCTGTCCGGGATTGAGTGCCTGACCGGCATCCCGGGGACCGTCGGGGCGACCCCCGTCCAGAACGTCGGCGCCTACGGCCAAGAGGTCAGCGACACCCTTGCCAACATCCGTGCCTGGGACTGGACCACCGGCCAGGAGACCGAGATGATTCCCGCCCACTGCGGCCTCGGCCACCGCACCAGCGTCTTCAAGCACTCCAAGCGCTGGACCATCCTCACTGTCACGCTTGCCCTCACGCCAAGCAAGCTCGGGCCTCCCCTTACCTATCGCGCGGTGGCCGATGCAGCAGGAGTTCCCTTAGGCGAACAGATCCTCCTGGACGAGACCGTCGCGGCCATCCGGCAGGTGCGGGATGAGAAAGGCATGATCCTCGACTCCTGCGGCCCTGACGGCCGCACGGCGGGAAGCGTCTTCCTCAGCCCGTCCATTCCTGCAGACACTGCCCGCCATCTGCGCGGCGAGGGCGCTCCCGTCAACGACTTCCCTGACGGAAAGACCCGCGTTAGCGCCAGCTGGCTCATGGGCGCAGCAGGCTTCTCCCTCGGGCAGCGACTCGCCACTGGCGCCCGGATCTCGACCAGACACTTCACCCTCGTAGCCGGCGACGGGGCGACCGCCGCATCCTTCGCTGACGCGGCAGCCACCGTCGCGGAGCAAGTCCAGCGGGCCACCGGGATCACCCTCACGGCCGAGCCCGATCTGCTCGGCGATCTCCCGGCCTACGCACGGCTCTCCCCACACGGAAGCTAAGTGACGCCG
>NZ_CAUVXO010000135.1:2320-3085 GCF_963555865.1 Protofrankia sp. Cr1 | reverse complement strand
TGGGGCGCGCGGATCCGCATGCCGGGGTTCAGTTTTCAGAGACCGTTGACAGCCCTTCGAGCGGTGGGCAAGGTGCCGCTGTAACCGAGATGTTCGCTTCTCCTCGCGTGACGCTAGCGGGCGATGCATGGCGTTTCGCGCTGCCTGGCGTTGCCCTGTGATGCAGTCGCAGTGCGCACGGGACGTGTCAGACTTGTCGCCGCGTCACCCGAGGGGAGAGGAGCTGGTCGTGTCCGGCGAGACGAGCCCGACGATGCGGCGTCGTCCACCGGGCCCGCGATGTTGTGAAACTGCTGGACCACTACGGGGTGGCGAACGAGGACGTGCGCGGCCAGTTGCTCGACCTGGTGCGGGACTCCCGCGAGCAGGACTGGTGGCACAGCTTTCCAGACGCCGTGCCTCGCTGGTTCGAGCGGTTCATGGCCGCGGAGAGCAGCGCGGTGAGCGTCGAGAAGTTCGAGACGCAGATCGTTCCCGGCCTGCTGCAGACGCCCGAGTATGCCCGTGCCGTGTTCCGGGCGGCCAACACCAGCCTTGACGATGACGAGATCGACCGGCGGGTCACGGTCCGGATGGAACGTCAGAAGCGGCTCACCGGCAACGAGCCCCTTACGCTGTGGGTCGTCCTCGACGAGTCCGTCCTGCGTCGTCACGTGGCGGGACCGATGTCATGCGGGCACATCTTGATCATCTGGCGGGTTGTGCGGCCCGGTCGAACATCGCCATCCAGGTGCTGCCGTTCGCGTTCGGTGCCTATGCGGCCTT
>NZ_CAUVXO010000135.1:0-1659 GCF_963555865.1 Protofrankia sp. Cr1 | reverse complement strand
CGGGTCAACCCCCGCGTCGTCAAACGCGCGATCTCCACGTTCGTCGCCACAGGCACCCGCGTCCGAGCCCCCAGCTACAAGGCCACCATCAACATCGACATCCTCGTACCCCAAGACCCTTGACAACCAGCCCTGCCGCCTAACCAAGCGGCTTTGGGGTCAGCCGCACGGTCGTCACATACGCCACCGCCACCGCCACGATGACCAACGGCATGGTGGCCAGGCCATCGGTCAGCAGCAGCAGGGTGGCCATCAGGACCGAGGTCATCGGAAGCTTGAGCATCGCCGCGCTCATCGCCCCGATGCCCATGGCCGCACCCGCCACCAGCGGCAGGCCGGGCAGGTGAGACATGGCGATGCCGCCCACCGCGCCCAGGAACATCGCCGGGAAGACGGGTCCGCCCCGAAAGCTGCTCAACGACGCGCCGTAGGCGAGGCCCTTGCAGACCAGGAGCAGCAGCAGCGCTCCCAGCGAGTAGCCCGCGCCGTGGGCGATGAGCGGTCCCAGCGCGTCCTGCCCCGAGAACAGCACCTCGGCGGTGTCCCGCCCGCTGCCCTGCGCATACGCGATCGCCAGACCTGCGATGATCAGGCCCACCAGCGGGGTCGCCCACAGCAGGCGCCGTTCCACCGGGGACCGCATCCGCAGGCCGAGCAGTCGGATGGCCGATCCGATCAGAGCTGCGGCGACCCCGATGACCAGTGCCCACCCGAATTCGGCGACGTTCGGTTGGCCGACCGGGGGAAGGTTGGGAATCGCCAGTGAGAAGGTTCCGAAGCCGGTCCAGGAACCCAGGCCAATGAAGATCAGGCTGCCGATCCCGGCGGCGAGCAGACCGGGCAGCAGTACCAGCTCGAGCGTCGCTCCGGCCAGCCCCACCGCTTCCATCAGCAGGAAGGCCGCGATCAGCGGCGAGCCCAACAGGGTGCTGATGGCCGCGAAGCCGCCGGCCGCGGCCAGCACCGCGCTGACTCGTGCGGGCGGGTCGCGTCTGGCCAGCCGCACCGCATACGCTGCCAGGCCGCCACCGATCGCGATGAGCGGCGCTTCAGGCCCGAGCACCGCGCCGAAGCACAGGGTCGCCAGCGCGGCGATCGCGATGCCCGGCAGTTCAGCGGGTGCGGGTGCGCCATGTGCGCTGAATCCGTCGGCTGGTGACGCACCGCCCGTTCCGGGCAGGTATCGGATGGCAAGCGCGACCAGGATGCCCGCCACCGCGAGCGTGGGTACCGGCCACCACAGTGGCTGCGCACGAAAGCCCAGCGTGACAGGAAGGTCCGTGAAGATCCACTCCTGGGTGGTGGAGACCAGTTTGAGGAAGCCGTAGGCCACGGCCGAGATCGGTATGCCGAGGATCCCGGCGAGAGCGAGCAATCCGAGGTAACGGGGGTCCCGCAGCGGGGCCAGCGGATCGTTCGCCGGCGGGTCGGTCGGGGTCGTCTGCTTGTGAACGCTGACCTTCTGGTCGGACTTGACCTTCTGGTCGGAGCTGTCGCGCCGCACGGTCGTCATCGTCGACCATCTCCGGACTGCCGGCCGCGCGCGGCTTGAGGGGAGCGGCGGCAGGGACCCCTGGTGCGTCAACGGCGAGTGACCAGACCACACCCGATGGCTTGTTCCCTGGACCGCTCCCCGACAACCGCGGACCGGCGGACCGG
>NZ_CAUVXO010000134.1:9478-12839 GCF_963555865.1 Protofrankia sp. Cr1 | reverse complement strand
GTAATTGGCAGCATCCCGGTGAGATGATTTCGAGACATTCGTGCCGAGAGAAGGGCGTGGACGTGTCCACTGCGCCGCAGGTTGTCTTCGACGCCTTTCATCCCATGCATCGAGCCAACCCCTACCCGCGGTACGCGGCCGTCCGCGATTTCGCCGCGCTGTACCCGATCAGGCCGGATATTCTCATGGCGACCCGCTACGAGGAGTGCTCGGCGGTTTTCACGGACGCGCTGTGGGGCCACGGCTACGAGGAGGGCATCAACCCCTTCCGTCCAGGAGTGGCTCCCGACGACGTGCCGGGATCGATGCTGCGGATGGACCCGCCGAACCACACCCGGATGCGAGGACTGGTCAAACGGGCGTTCGTCCCGCGCAACACCGAGGGGCTCCGACAGCAGATCGAGGACCTCGTCAATACGCTGCTCGACACGGCGATCGAGGCCGGCGAGGTCGACCTGATGGAGGCGTTCGCACGGCCACTGCCGCTTACCGTCATCGGTGACATGCTCGGCATCCCGCCCGAGGACTACCCAGCGGTCCAGAAGTGGTCGCTGGAGATCGTCCGTGGCACAGATCCGGACATCCTGCAGTCACCCGAGAGCCTGGCGCGCAGGCCGGAGGCCATGCGGGAGTTCGAGGCGTACTTCGCGGCGCTACTCGCGCAGCGGCGCAAGGATCCTCGCGACGACATGCTGAGCGGGATGTGCGCGGCCGAGGACCGCGGCGAACTGAGCAGCAGGGAGGCGCTCGGGCTGTCCGTGGGGCTGCTGATCGGGGGGTACGAGACCGTCTCGGACCTGATCGGCAAGGGTGTCGTGGCCCTGTTGCGCAACCCCGACCAGATCGCGCTCTGGCTTGCCGATCCCGATCTCGCGGCGCCAGCCGTCGACGAGTTGCTCCGCTACGAGCCGCCTGTGCAGTTCACCCATCGGGTCGCGCTGGCAGAACGGGAGTTGGCCGGGCACACGTTCGCGCGGGGGGACGGCATCGTCGTCCTGACCGCCGCCGCTAACCGCGACCCTGCCGTGTACACCGATCCGGAGTGTCTGGACATCACCCGGTTCGCCGGCCGCACCCCCGCGCCGCGCCACCTTTCGTTCAGCGAAGGGCTCCACTACTGCCTTGGCGCGCATCTCGGCCGGCTGGAGACCCAGATCGCCGTGGACACCCTCCTACGCCGCGTACCCGGACTGTCGCTGACCGACGAACCCGTCTGGCGCGACACGGTCGCCATCCACGGGTTGGACACCCTTCCGGTCCGCCTTCGGGATTGACCGACCGTCCACGGCGTCCAACCCGTGGATGGCGGAGTTCGCAGCGCAGCAGGAGCGCGGCTGACCACATGGCCGGCTCAGGTCCACCGTGGTTCGTCGCCGCTCCATGGGACTGTTCCCCCGCTTGAACCCGCCCGGCTTCCGAGGTTGGCACCCGAATGCATCAGCGGATTGTTCGATTTATCGTGGGTGCGGCAGCTCCGCACGGACGGCTCGCGCTACCCGCCGGACCCGACCTGGCCGGCACGGAGGTCACGATGAACGAAGGTACGACAAAGATCTGGGCTCACTCGGGCGACTCGCACTTCCTCGAACCGGACGACCTGTGGTTCCAGATCCTGCCGGCGAAGCAGGCGGAGCGGATGCCACGGAGCGAGAAGGTCGGCGAGAACGAGGAGATCGTCCACGTCGACGGCAAGAGTTTTCGCCGTACCCTGCCGAAGGTCATGACGGTAGGGGTGCCAGTGGCGAGACGATAGCGGAGATGTCACACCGACCACCGGGCGCCCGCGATGTCAAGGCACGCCTGGTCGATCTCAACAACGAGGGCATCTGGGCGGAGGTGGTGTACGCCTCGCTCGGCCTGTGGTCGAACATGATCGAGGACTCCGTGCTCGTCCGGGATGCGGCCCGGGCTGAGAACGAGTGGCTCGTCTCAGAGATCCAGGGCGCTGCCCCCGACCGGCTCGTGCCTGCCGGGCTCATGCCGTTGCTCTCGATCGACGACGCGGTGGCGGAGGTTCAGCACGCCGCCTCGGTAGGGCTGAAAATAGTATCTCTTCCCACCGGGACACCGCCCGGTATGAAGGACTGGAATGACCTCTCATGGGAGCCGTTGTGGGCGGCCGCAGAAGAGGCAGGGATGGTTCTCGGCTTCCATATCGGTACCGAAAATAATGAACGCGTGCTGTACCGCGGGCCCGGCGGTGCCGTTCTCAACCTCCTGGAGACCTCCTATGAGGGACAGCGGACGGCGGCCAAGCTCGTCGGCGGCGGCGCCCTCGACCGTCACCCCGACCTGAAGATCCTCATCTCCGAGGGCGGGGCGACCTGGGTGCCGTTCGTAGGCGACCGCCTCAACGAGGGGTACCGCCAGCACGCCGCGTTCGTGCGACCAAAGTTGTCCCGCGAACCCAAACAGATCCTCTACCGCCAGGTGTACGCGTCATTCCAGCACGACGAGTCAGCGCCGGCGGCGCTGTGGGCGATGGGCTACCGGAACGTGATGTTCGGAAGCGATTACCCGCACCTGGAGGGCACCTTCGGTCATACTCAGAAGACGCTACGCGAGCTCTTCGACGGGGTGACGCCCGAGGTACGCCACCGCATCACCCGCGGTGCGTTCGAGGAGCTGTTCCCGCACGTCAGCTCCCCGCCCGAGTAGAAGGGGGCAGGTTGGTGTGAACGGCGGAGCGCACAGCATGTCGCGGCCGGCCCGCGAGTGGGTCGCACGCATCGCGGTTGCCGTGGCACTGATGGCGGTCAGTACGGGATGTGCTTCCAGCGCGGGCGGTGTGGCGGCGACACCGGCGTCGGGTCGCTCCCCATCGCCATCATCGGCCGTCCGGACGGTGTTCCCGCCCGGTGCGACGTCCGGGTCAGCCGTCGGTTCCACGGCGGCTGACCCGGGGCATGGCTGCCTGACCGTGAACCTGCGGGTGAGCGCCGCCAACCTGGACAACGCTGCGGGGCACAGCTACGAGCAGATCATCCTGACCAACATCGGCGCCACATCCTGCGTGATCGGGGGCTTTCCCGGTGTGTCGTACGTCGACGCCGGTGGCCGTCAGCTCGGTGCCGCCGCAGATCGCACCGGTGGTCCTGGTATGCCGGTCCCGTTGCTGCCCGGGCAGCACGTGACCGGCGTTCTCGCGATGATTCACACCGGTATACAGGCCGGGTGCGAGGAGCCGTACCAGACCGCCGAGGCCGTCGGTCTTCGTGTCTACCCGCCGGCCAACCTGACGGCACTGCTGCTGCCGGGCAACGGACCAGAAACGGTGTGCGCAAGCCCGTCCGTCCACCAGCTCCAGATTTCCGCGCTCACCCGGTGAGAACGCCGGTGGGGTGCCAGAGATCGGCCTGGC
>NZ_CAUVXO010000134.1:6572-8804 GCF_963555865.1 Protofrankia sp. Cr1 | reverse complement strand
TTGTGGCAACGCCGCCTGACTGCTCACCTGCGTTCCCGGCCCTCGTCGATCGCGGCCAGGATGTCTGAGGCAGCGGCCTCGGCGCGCGTTTCACGGTCGAGGCGGGCCATCATCTCCGCGAGGGTCGGTGTACGGGCATCTCGGGTGACCAGGTCGAGCAGGTAGGCCTGCAGGCTGCGGCCCGTCTGCGCGGCCTTGAGCTTCAGCGCCTCCAGAGTCGGGTCCGGGACGTCGCGGATCGTGATCGCGGTCATGCCTGCATTTTATCTGCAATGCCAGCATTCTGTCAGCCCGGTCGAGCTTCTTCCGGGCCCTTCAGGTCAGGAACGTCCGGAGCCTCTCAGTCCATTTCGACGGCATGGTCTGGATGTGGTGCCGCAGTGCATCCCGCATGCCGTCGATCTCGCTGAGTACCTGATCGTCGGCAGGTCTGAGGACCAGCGTGGGGCAGAGCATGGATCGACGATAGCTTGACGTAGTCATCACGTCAATCTAGGTGATCCGGCTTCGGGCAGGTGACCCTGCGGGGTTCCAGAACTCGGCCACCGGCATTGAGCTGGGCGTTCGGCCTATACCGGTCGGTGCATCCAGGTTAAATGGATTCTGTCTCTACCTCGTTTCCGTCGGCGAACCTGGTCCCAAACAAGAAGCCACAAGACAGCGGGAGCGCGTCGGAAAGTGGAAAATGGAGACGGTGAGTACCGATGCGACATCCGCTGGCGGACCGGCTTGTAGTAACGGGGAAGCTCCTTCAACGGGGATGGGGCGAAGGGGTCGGTTCAGCCGCGATGGTTTCTCCCTCGGTGACTCCACACAGCGGCCCGCAGTAACAGCTAAGGAGTGTGATCAGTTTGTCCGGGAGCGCAGATCATGTTGTAGGTCAACCAAAAGACGGACTAAATCCCGGGCGGGCAGGAGGTGATGTGACTCTTCGTCGCGAGCCAGTTCTGCTGGCGGTCAGTTCAGCCGCGCCGGATACGACGATCGGCCAGACCGAACTCTTCGACGGCTTCTACAGCCAGCTCTACAGCGGTGTCCCGCATGCGCGTCGGCTCTTCATCGACTCCACCCGGGTCCAGCGCAGGCACTTCTACTGGGACCCGCGCCGGGCCTACTCCGACGGCTTTCCGCCCACCGGAGCACTGATGGACGCCTGGGAACAGGGTGCGCTTGAACTGGGTCGACGGGTGGTGCCGGCGGTCCTCGCCGGCCACGATCCGGCCACGGTCGGCACGTTCATCATGGTGAGCACCACCGGCTACACCTGTCCCGGTCCGGAGGTCCGCCTCGCCGCGGAACTCGGGCTGCGCTCCGACATCCGGCGTATCTCCATCGGCCACATGGGCTGCTACGCGGCCATCACCGGGCTACGGACCGCACTTGACGCCCTCGCCGCCCGGCCCGATGAGCTCGTCCTCGTGGTTTGCACAGAGCTGACGTCCATGCACTGCCAGCCGGACGCGATCTCGGAGCAGATTATCGTGCAAGGCCTGTTCGGCGACGCGAGCGCGGCGATGCTGCTGGGCACACGCCCGGCGGACCGACCCGTCGGTCATCCGACGACCGACCACCCGAGCGCCGGCGCTCCGGCCTGTGGCGTCAGCGCGGCCGTCGTCGTCACCCGCACAGTGACGCACCCGGGAACCGCAGAACACATGAGGATCCGGGTCCAAGAAGACGGATTCCGGTTATGCATGTCCCCGGCGGTCCCGGCGATGCTCGGGTCGACCACCCCGCCGTTCGTCGACCAGCTGCTCGAGGGGTCGGGCCTGGGTGTCGCCGACGTGCGGCACTGGGCGATCCACCCCGGCGGCCCGCGGATCGTGGCCGAGGTCGGCGCCGCGCTCGGCCTGTCGGAGGCGCAGCTGCGACCAGCCATGGAGGTCCTGCGCGACTATGGCAACTGCTCGTCGGCCACCGTCCTGCTGGTCCTGCAGCGGATGCTCGCGCTGGACCGGCCGGAAGCCGGCGACCACGCTGTCCTGATCGCGTTCGGACCGGGGCTGACCACGGAGGCGGCCCTGCTGCGTTTCTGATCCGGCGACACCACACTGATCCGGCGACACCACACTCGAAGTCACGATCCACGGCCACAGCACCCTGCGGGGCTCCAGAACCCCCTGCGATCAGACGTCGGCGGGCGACGACGCACCAGCTGACCAGCCGTTGTCACACTGCAGTAGGCATTGCGTACACGTTGTCGTCCCGTGTGCTGGAGGTTTCGTCCGCCGG
>NZ_CAUVXO010000134.1:1234-6395 GCF_963555865.1 Protofrankia sp. Cr1 | reverse complement strand
TGGCGCTCATATCACTTAAATGGTTTACTTTGTTGCATGATTGCGGAGGAGAAAGATCACAGTATCGAGCTTCGCCCGTTCCAGGTCGAGATCGATGACGCGGTGCTTGACGACCTACGCGGCCGGCTCGAGCGGACACGATGGGTCGACGACCTGCCCGGCAGCGGATGGGACTACGGCGTCGCCGTGGCATACCTACGGGAGTTATGCGAGCACTGGCGGACGGCCTTCGACTGGCGTGCCGCCGAAGCCCGGCTCAACACCTTCCCGCAGCACGTCACCGACATCGATGGGCTCGGTATCCACTTCCTGCACGTCCGGTCGCCGGAACCCGACGCGCTCCCGCTCATCCTCACGCACGGCTGGCCTGGTTCGGTCGCCGAGTTCCTCGACGTGCTCGGCCCGCTGTCCGACCCGGCGGCGCACGGCGGCGACCGTGCCGACGCGTTCAACGTCGTCGTACCGTCGCTGCCGGGTTTCGGCTTCTCCGGTCCGTCGTCCTGCCGTGTCACCGACCGACGGGTGGCGCAGGCGTTCGCCGACCTGATGGGACGGCTCGGCTACGAGCGCTACGTCGCGCAGGGCGGCGACATCGGCGCCCAGATCTCGGCGCTGCTCGGCGAGCTCGATGCCGGGCACGTCGCCGCCGTGCACCTCAACCTGCTGCCCGTCGGCCCACCTGCTGACCGCGACCCGTTCGCCGGCTTGTCGGCTGAGGATGCCGCGCTGGCGCAGCGCACGCTGGCGTTCCTCGACAGCGACACCGGCTACTGGAAGATCCAGGGCACCAGGCCGCATACCGTCGGCAGCGCACTGATGGACTCGCCGGCAGGTCTGGCGGGGTGGATCGTGGACAAGTTCCGGGCATGGACCGACTGCGACGGCGACGTCGAGCGGGCATTCACCAAGGATCAGCTCCTGACGAACATCACGATCTACTGGGTCACCCGGACGATCGCCTCCTCGGCCCGCTGGTACTACGAGAACGCGGGCGTCGGCGGGCAGTCCGAACCACCCCGGGTCGAGGTTCCGACCGGCTATGCCGACTTCCCGGGCGAGCACTACCGTATGCCGCTGGCCTGGGCCCGACCGCGGATCAACATCGTGCACGTCTCGTCGATGCCCAAGGGTGGTCATTTTGCCGCCCTGCAGGTACCCGACCTGTTCGTCGATGAGCTTCGTACCTTTTTCCGAGCGTTCCGATGACCGCGGCACTGCCGTCGACGATCGACGACATCACCCCGGAATGGCTCACCATGGCGCTGGGCACCCGGCTACCCGGTGTCGAGGTGGTCGATGTCGCCGTAGACGAGGTGCTGCGCGGTACGGCAACGAAAGTGTTCGTCCAACCGACCTACGGGGACGGCGACCCGCCGCCGGGCGCCCCGGGCTCGGTGTGTGTCAAGGGTGCCTTCGAGGACAACGCGGCCCTGATGGCCGCCACAGGGATCTACGAGCGGGAGGCCGTCTTCTACCGCGACCTCGCGCCCGGCCTGCCGCCGACAGGTACTGCGGCGTGGTTCGCCGACGCCGATCCGCGCACGCGTCTCGGTGTCGTCGTCCTCGACGACCTGCGCCGGGAGGCCACCTTCTGCCGGGCCACCTCGCCGCTGTCGATCGACGAGGTGGCCGCCGGTCTCGAATTGATCGCCCGCTACCACGGCGCGACGTACGCCGGCCCGGTCCTGCACGAGCACCCCGCACTGCATTCCTACGTCACCCGGGACAACCCGTCGGGTCACTACTTCGCGACGATGGATGCCGAGCGGGTCGCGCACTTTCTCGCTCTGCCGCTGCGTTCGGCGGCGATCCCCGTGGAGCTGCACCGGCCCGACCTCGTCATCGACCTGTTCTGGCGCTGGGTCGACCAGAGTCAGGAAGGCCCCTGGGTGCTCGCCCATGGGGATGACCACATCGGAAACTGGTTCCGGCGCCACGATGGCACGCTAGGGCTCGTCGACTGGCAGACCATCTGCCGCATGCGCCCAGCCCATGATGTCGCCTATTTCATCACTTCGGCGCTCGATGTCGACGATCGGCGTGCCGCCGAACGCGACCTGCTGCGCAGCTACCATGGCTGTCTCACCGCCGCCGGTGTGCAACCTGCGACATTCGACGAGCTCTGGCTCGACTACCGGCGCCACATGGCGTTCGGGCTCATGGCATGGCTGACGAGCCTGGAGTGGATGAATCCCGAGCCGATCCACGCGGCCGCTGTCGGACGCTTCGCCCACGCGGTGCTTGACCTCGAGGTGGCCTCGGCCCTCGGTCGGGCCCCTGGGTGATGCGGGCGACGTCACGGACCGAACACAGCCGGTCGACCGTCCCGGCCGCATCGAGGCGGGCCAGGAAGTCCCGTACCGCCGGCCCACGAGGCCCCCGCGCCGGATCGAAGCTGTCGTGCTGTACGTGACGGATCAGGGAAGGAAGCCCGCGCGTCGGGCCGCGACGACGGTCTCTGTCCGACCGTGGGTGCCGAGCTTGCGCATGGCGTTGCGTAGGTAGCTTTTGACTGTCTCGGACCGTAGGCCCAGCCGTCGCCCCACCTCGGCGTTGCCGCAGCCCACCGCGACCAGGGCCAGCACGTCCAGCTCCCGGGGCGACAGTGGGTTGCCTCGGGTGGGGCGACCGCGGGGCCGGGTCAGCCGGTCGCAGACCAGTTGGAGACGCCGGCGCAGGGCTGCGTCGGTGATCTCCTGGGCGATCGAGCGCAGCTCCGCGTGGGCCTCGCGGACATCCTCCCACCCCGGCGCGGCGGGAGCCTCGCGGGCGGATTGGATGATCGCGGCCGTCTCCAGCTCCGCCAGACGCCGCTCGACCTCCGACCGTACGGTCAGCTCGACGCCCACCCCCACAGCGATCTGGTTCATCGCGGCCAGCACCCAGCCGCCCAGCGGCTGTGGCTCGCGGACGCCGCCGTACAGGACGCTGAACACCGATTCGCCTACGAGCACCGGCACCGCCGCGATCGCCCGGAGGCCTTCGGCGGTCACCTGCTTGTCGTATTCGTGGCTGATGCGCGAGTCGGCGGTGTAGTCGTCCACGCTGCCGGGCCTGGCTGCGAGCAGCACGCGTCCGCCCAGGCCGTTGCCGGCGCTGACGACCAGGTTAGGGAGCGCATCGGTCCAGGTCCCGGCGAACTCGGTGAGTCGCACACCCCGGCCCCCGGGTGACACCTCGCCACCGAACGCCACAGGCAGCCCGGTCACTCGTCGCATTCGGCCCAGGGCCGCACGCAGCAGCTCACGGCGCTCCAAGGCCGGGATGCCGGCCGGCCGATGTGTTGCCGCCATGCGGCCAGAATGTCACGCACACCTCCATCCGCGGCTACCCCTGAACGGGGGTGGTGGGCTACCAGGCTTGCCCGGATGCTGCTGCGTATGGCTGCCTCACTGCTGTCCTACGCGTCCGGCGTCTGCGTGGTGCCGCTGCTGGGCGAGACGATCGGGGAGAACCTGGAACGCGCCGCGGCCCGGTACGCCAGCCGGGAGGCATTGGTCGACGTGGCCACCGGCCGGCGTTGGACCTACGCCGAATTCGACGCCGCCGTGAACGAGCTGGCCCTCGGGCTGCTGACGATGGGCATCGCCAAAGGTGACCGGGTCGGCATCTGGGCGCCCAACTGCGCCGAGTGGGTGCTGACCCAGTACGCCACGGCGAAGATCGGCGCGATCCTGGTCAACGTCAACCCGGCCTACCGTGCCCACGAGTTGGGCTACGTCGTCCGTCAGTCCGGGATACGCCTGCTGATCAGCGCGGTCACCTACCGCACCAGTGACTACCGGGCGATGCTCGCCGAGATCGGATTCGAACCGACGGTGTTCATCGGCGAACCCGGCTGGGACGAGCTCGTCGCGGCCGGCCGCCGCGCTGACCCCGCCCAGTTGCGCGAACGGGCGGCCACGTTGGCCTTCGACGACCCGATCAACATTCAGTACACGTCGGGCACCACCGGTTTTCCCAAGGGCGCCACACTGTCCCATCACAACATTCTCAACAACGGCTACTTTGTCGCTGAGGGCCTCGGCTACACCGAGGACGACAGGGTCTGCCTGCCGGTGCCGCTTTATCACTGTTTCGGCATGGTGATGGGCAACCTGGCGGCGATCTCGCACGGCGCTTGCGTGGTGCTCCCTGCGCCCGGGTTCGACCCCGAGGCCACGCTGGCGGCGGTGCAGGCCGAGCACTGCACCTCGCTGTACGGCGTGCCGACCATGTTCATCGCGGAATTGGGCCACCCACGGTTCGGCGACTTCGACCTGTCCAGCCTGCGTACCGGAGTCATGGCCGGGGCGTCCTGCCCGGTGGAGGTGATGAAGCGCGTGGTCGGCGACATGAACATGGCGGAGGTGGCCATCTGCTACGGCATGACCGAGACCTCCCCGGTGTCCACGATGACCCGCCGCACCGACGGCCTGGTCCAACGCACTGAGACAGTCGGCCAGGTCATGCCGCACCTGGAGGTGAAGATCGTCGATCCGGACACCGGCCGGGTAGCGGGCCGCGGCGAGCCGGGTGAACTGTGCACCCGCGGCTACTCGGTGATGCTCGGCTACTGGGACGAGCCGGACAAGACCGCCGAAGCGGTGGACGTGGCCCGCTGGATGCACACCGGCGACCTGGCCACCATGAATGCCGAGGGCTACGTCAACATCGTCGGCCGGATCAAGGACATGGTGATCAGGGGCGGCGAGAACATCTACCCCCGGGAAATCGAGGAATACCTCTACACCCACCCCGACATCGCCGACGTCCAGGTGATCGGCGTCCCCGACACGAAGTACGGCGAGGAGCTGATGACATGGATTGTGATGCGCCCTGGCGCCGAGCCGCTCACCGCCGAGCAGCTCCGGGAGTTCTGCGCGGGCCGCCTGGCGCACTACAAGATCCCGCGGTACGTCCACGTGGTCGACGGGTTCCCGATGACCGTCACCGGCAAGATCCGCAAAGTGGAGATGCGCGAACAGAGCGTCGACCTGCTGGGCCTGCACGACGCGGCGAGCATCAAAGCGCCTGAGACACCACGGGGAGCGGCTGCGCGGCCGTCCCCGTGATCGGGGCGGTCCGGGAATGGAGCTCGGCAAAACTCGGCCACCGTGATCCGTACAGGTTCCGGCTCGACCAGCCAGACTCGTCCGCCGCCACATCCCGACCTGGACCG
>NZ_CAUVXO010000134.1:0-747 GCF_963555865.1 Protofrankia sp. Cr1 | reverse complement strand
GGGCGGTTTGCGGGCCACGAGCCGTTCGACGATGCCGAGTTTGTAGCGTTCCTGCCGTTCGATCGTGAAGCCTTCGGTTTGCGCCTGTAGCAGGGGACGTCGGCGTAGGTGTTCGCCGCCAATCCGAATAGTGATCGTTTCGAGTAGTCGCTGGGCTGCTCGTACATGCCACGGCGAGCCGGCCACATGGTCCAGGAGCAGCAGCCGGCCGCCGGGACGCAGCACCCGCTTCATCTCGGCGAGGGCCCGGTGGACGTCGGGGACGGCGCACAGGGACAGGGTGCATACCACGGTGTCGAAGGAGGCGTCGGGCAGGTCCAATGCCTGGGCGTCGCCGAGGTGGAGGTCGACGGTACGGCCGAGGTCCTGCGCTCGCTGCCGGGCGATGTCCAGCATCGCCGGGCTGAGGTCGATTCCTGTGAGCGTGACGGTGTCTGGATAGTAGGCGAGGTTGCGGCCGGTGCCGATCGCGACCTCGAGCACGTTGCCGGTGGCCTGTGTGCAGACCCAGGCACGGCCGTCGCCGAAGAGGACTCGCTCGAAGAAGGCCATTTCCCGGTCGTAGGTGTGTGCGTGCCTGTCCCAGTAGCGGTGCAGGCGTTCGGTATTGCCAGGGTGCGGTGTTTCCGGCATTCGATCACGTCCTTTGCCCGGCGGGGGACGGTTACTGGGTGGGAACGTCGAACGTACGGAGTCACGGACCGCGACAGGGCGCGTGCGGCGATTTTACCGGTGGACCATACGGGA
>NZ_CAUVXO010000133.1:9681-12360 GCF_963555865.1 Protofrankia sp. Cr1 | reverse complement strand
TCGGCAGCCAAACCGAGCTCGCCAGATGTGCATCCGTTGTTGATGCCACCACGGACGCCCGATCTGTCTCATGCAGAAGACAGAACCACGCAAACAGGCGAGCAGCATCATTGGTTAAACAGAGGGATACCCAACAATTCATCATGGGAACACCTTTTAGCGCCGATGATCGGGTGGCGACCATGCCGGGACCTCAGCCTGCAGGCACCCGAACCTGTTGGGTGTACCCCCGCCCAACCCGGACTAATCCCCCGGGTAGAGTCGTCTCGCCCACGGGGGGAGACCAGCGGGTTACGGTTTTCGCCCCACGCCGTGGCACGGCCGGGGCACGAAGGCCACACACGAACGCTCGCCCCAACGAGGCGCCAAGGCACGGCGTCGGACGAGAGGACCGGATGCTCCAGAACTGGCCAATCCGCTCCAAGTTGGTCGCCATTCTCATCCTTCCGCTGGTGGCGCTGACGATTTTCAGCGCCATCCAGGTACGCACGAACCTCGAGAGCGTCAGCGCAAGCGATCGGATCCGGACCCTCGCGGGTTTCTCGGTCAAGGTCAACGACCTTATCGATACGGTCCAGCAAGAACGCTTCGCCACCACCGCCTACGTCGGCTCCGGCTACCGGAACCGTGCGGATGACGCGGTCGCGACGCGTACGAAGGTCGACCCTGCGATCGAGACCTACCGTGCTGCTCTCGCCGCTCTTCCGGCCGGCGCCACCGAGGACCTGCGAGTAGCTCTGGACACCATCGCGAGCCAGATCGCCGGTCTTGGCCCGCAGCGCAAGCTGATCGACACTCGGGAGGCGCAGACCGAGAAGAACTCCGACTTCTACACCACCTTGATCGGAAACCTACTCGATCTCGATGCCCACGTCGCCGCTGGTAGTAAGAGCGCGGACCTGGTGAGCGCGGCGGCAACGCTGGTGAGCATCTCCCGAGCGAAAGAGGCCGTGGAGCTGCAGCGAGGCTCCGTAGCCCAGATCCTCTTTCTCCACCAGTCGAACGTCGGCTTGATCAAGCTGATCCAATTCAACGGGGGTGCCGAAGAGGCGTGGCTCAAGGAGTTCCGCGACACCTCGACCCAGTCCGAACAGGACTTCTTCAACCAGGCCGTTGGCCCGACCGCGAACCAGGTGGCCCAGATACGTGACGAGACCGTCGTCGCTTCCCAGCTGGGCCGTCCCCCGGCAGTGGATCCTCTGCAGTGGCTCCCTGTAACCAGCACAAAGATCGAGAAGCTACGTCAAGTCGAACGTTTGATCGCCGACAATCTCGCGGCCAAGAGCAACGCGATCGCCTCGAGTGCGACCCGTGACGCCTGGCTCGGAGGTGTCGGCGTCGCGCTGGTCCTGGCCGTGTCGATCGGTATTTCGCTGCTCGTGGCGAGTCCGATGATCCGCCAGCTCCGGCGCCTGCGGGGGGCGGCCCTCGAGGTCGCGCACAAGAGTCTTCCAGAGGTTGTGGAACGGCTCCACCAGGGGGAACAGGTGGACATCGACAACGAGGTGTTCCCCATCGTGGTCCAAACAAAAGACGAGATCGGCCAGGTGGCGGATGCCTTCACCACCGTCCATCAGGTTGCTGTGCGCACCGCTGTCGAACAAGCCGCGATGCGGAAGAGTATCGGTGACACCTTCCTCAACCTGGCCCGTCGCAGCCAGGCGCTCATCCACCGCCAGCTCAAGGTCATCGACGGCCTGGAACGCAAGGAGACCGACCCCGACGAGCTGGCTGAGCTGTTCCGGCTCGACCACCTCGCGACGCGCATGCGGCGTCACGCTGAAGACCTCATCGTGCTGTCCGGATCGAAACCAGCCCGTGGCTGGCGCCGACCGGTCCCGCTCAAGGACGTCGTCCGTGGTGCGGTCGCTGAGGTGGAGGACTACACCCGCGTCAAGGTGCTGCCGATCTCCGGTTCCGCCGTCGGTGGCCACGCGGTCGGTGACGTGATCCACATGCTCGCCGAGCTGATCGAGAACGCCACCTCCTTCTCGCCACCGCACACGCCCGTCCACGTCTCCGGACACGAGGTCTCCAACGGCTGTGTGGTCGAGGTCGAAGACCGCGGTCTCGGTATGACCGACGAGGAATACAGCGCGGTCAACGAACGGCTGAGCAACCCACCCCCCTTCGATCTGCAAACCAGTGAGCGACTCGGCCTGTTCGTCGTCGGCCGCCTGGCCCAGCGGCACAGCATCCAGGTCCAGCTGCGGCCGTCACCGTACGGCGGGACCCTCGCCATCGTTCTACTACCCACAGCGCTGTTGCGCGCCGCTGACGGAACCACCATCGAGTCGAACCCGGCGACGTACGAAGATGGCGCTGGGCCGGTCCCCGCCGGCTCGTTCGCGAGATCGTTCGACGGCTCCGCCGAACCCGATGAGTTCGGTGATCTGATGTCCGTGGGCGCGCCGGTGGCGGCATCGAGTAACGGGGGCGGCGATGACCGGCCGCTCATGGACGATCTGCCGGTGTTCGCCACGATCCGCTCAAGCTGGTTCGTCTCCGAGCGGGAGGCGACCGGCGACTTCAGCAACGGCAAGCGCGGCGAACCCTCCCGCCCGCGGCCGCAGCTCAGCCCGTCGGCGGAGCCCGATGACTGGGCGGAACTCCCAGGCCCGTCGACCCAGTTGCCCGACTCGTCGGATAAGTGGGGTCAACCGCCGGACACCGGTGCCC
>NZ_CAUVXO010000133.1:6470-9384 GCF_963555865.1 Protofrankia sp. Cr1 | reverse complement strand
TCGTTCTCCCAACCATCGTCGTTCTCACCGGGACCGTCATCCACGCCGGTATCGGCGTTGCCGCCCGCCGAGACGGCGAGAACCGACACGGGCCTGCCGAAGCGGAAGCGACGGGCAAGCCTGGCGCCCGAGCTCAGGGGAACGCCCGCGACCGACGCCACGACACCGCCGGTCCTTGCCGGGCCGCGATCACCAGAGGAAATCCGCAACATGATGTCGTCCTTCCAGGCCAACTTCGGTCGAGGCCTGCAGGCCGGACCCAATCCGAACGGCGACGACGCCAGGAAGGTGATGTGATGCGCCATATCGGCCCGGCCGAAAACATGAGCTGGCTGTTGAACAACCTGACCCGAAAAGTACCGGAGGTGACCTACGCAATCGTGCTGTCAGCGGACGGTCTCCTGTTGGCGACGTCGAACGGTATGGACCGCACGACCGCCGACCAGCTCGCGGCGGTCGCGTCGGGATTCAACAGCCTCGCCCGGGGCGCCGGGCGATTCTTTCGCGGCGGCAACGTCCGCCAGACGATCGTCGAGATGGAACAGGGATTCCTGTTCGTCACTGCTGTCGGCGACGGGTCGTGTCTGGCCATTCTGAGCACGCCCGGATCGGATATCGGTCTGATCGCGTACGAAATGGCCCTTCTGGTCATCCGTGTCGGTGAGTTCCTGACCCCCGAGCTACGCGCCGAGATGCAGGCGGCATTGCCGCGCTGAGCGCCACCCCGGTGGGCTGAAGGCGACGCGACGGCGGCTCTGTCGCGTCGCCGGAAGCCCCGCGGGAACCGAACCCACGCCCTGATCAGGAGGACCGGTGGACGAGGAGTGGTATGACGAGGATGCAGGTCCGGTCGTCCGCCCCTACGCCGTCACCGGCGGCCGAACGCGGCCGGCGGCCAATCGTGCGCTGGAGCTGGTAGCTCTGGTGTCGACGACGGCGCACGGACGGGCAATGGTCCGGAGCCTCGATCCGGAGCAGCAGGACATCCTGATGCTCTGCCGGAGCATCCAGTCGATCGCGGAGATCTCCGCCCAGCTCAATCTTCCGATCGGCGTGGCACGCGTCCTCGTCGGCGACATGATCGACGCTGGTTTCGTACACGTCACCCGCCCGGCCCGACCGACCGAGCGTCCCGACGTAGCGCTGATGGAGAAGGTGCTCGATGGACTTCAGACCCTCTAGAACAGATACCACCGGCCCCGCGCCCAATGCCGTCAAGATCATAATTGCCGGTGGATTCGGCGCCGGAAAGACGACGTTTGTCGGTACGGTCAGCGAGATCCCCCCGCTCACGACCGAAGCGGCCCTGACCTCGGCGAGTCTCGGAATCGACGACACATCGCAGGTCAACTCCAAGACCACAACCACGGTTGCCATGGACTTCGGTCGGATCACCCTGCTTGACAGTGTGATCCTCTACCTGTTCGGCACGCCCGGCCAGGACCGTTTCTGGTTCATGTGGGACGAGCTGGTCCTTGGTGCCATCGGCGCGATCGTGCTCGTGGACACCCGCCGGCTCTCGGACTCGTTCCCGGCGGTCGACTACTTCGAGGAGCGGGATATTCCGTTCCTGGTGGCGGTCAACCGGTTCGACGGGTCGAAGGAATACACACTCGACGACGTACGCAACGCTCTTGACATCGACGCTCGGAGGCCGATCGTGTTCTGCGACGCCCGTCGGCGGGAATCCGTGCGCCAAGCCCTGGTCGCGCTGGTCCGCCACGCTCTGGATGTCGTGGCAGCCGAGACCCGACACCGGGGTCTGCTGTCCGAGGCCAGCGCCCACGTCGACTAATTGGCGCGGGAGAGGAAAGTGCTTGATCTTCTCGGCCTCGACGACGTCGCCCTCGCCTCCTATCGGTTGTGGCTACGGCACGAGGACCTGACCACCGAGGACGTGGGCCTGGCCCTCGGGCTCCCCGCAAGCATCATCGCCCGGGCCCGTGACAGGCTGGTCGAGCTCTCGCTGCTGGTCATGTCCCGTGATCATCCGGGCCGCCTCGTCGCTGTGCACCCCGAGGTCCCCCTGGAACAACTGATCCGCCAGCAGCACGACCAGCTGATCCGCCGGCAGGAGCAGCTCGTCCGCGCGCGCCTGCAGGTGAGCACCCTGGTCGCCGACTACCTCCAGGGTCGCCAGCCCGGCGACTCCGGTAGCGAGGTGGAACACCTGGACAGCGCCGATGCAGTGCGGATCAAATTCTTGGAGCTGGTAACCCGGGCGGAACGGGAGGTACTCGTGCTGCACACCCAGCCTGGGCAGCAGCTGGCCGCGACCCCGGAGGGTACCCGGGCGCTCCTACGGGCGCTGGAACGCGGGGTCACCCTGCGCAGTATCTGTTCCCGTCCGGCGCACTCGGATGACGCAACCGCCGCGTACCTGCGCACCGCTGCAGCGCACGGCCTGGATCTACGGGTGGTCGACACCGCTCCGGTGGACCTCACCACCGTCGACCGCCAACTCGGACTTGTCCTGCTGATGCCGGGTCCGAACAAGAGCGCTGCGCTGCTGCTGCGCGAGCCGGCGCTGACCAATCTGGTCGTCATGTTGTTCGATCAGATGTGGGGGCTCGCCGATCCTGTCGGGTTTGACGGCGACTCGCTCGAGGGAGCCGACGCGCTCGAGGGACCCAACACGTCCGCGTCCGGCGACGGTCCGGCTCATCGTGCCATAGACGATCACGACTATGGGAGTGTCGACCCCGAGGGCAGGGAGCCGACAGACTCCGAACGCGTCCTTCTGCGGCTCCTGAGCCTCGGCGCCAAGGACGAGGCTGCGGCCCGTCATCTGGGCGTGTCAGTCCGCACCGTGCGACGGATGATCGCCGATCTCATGCGCCGGATGGACGCACGCAGCCGCTTCCAGGCCGGCATCCTCGCGGCGGAGCGAGGATGGTTATAGCAGCATTGAACG
>NZ_CAUVXO010000133.1:0-6014 GCF_963555865.1 Protofrankia sp. Cr1 | reverse complement strand
CGCCGACGGTCCTGTCATATCGTCAACACATGCCGGCGCCGATGCGACACCGACGTTGCACGCGCCTGCCCGAGCTCTTCCAGATATAGTCAGGGAGCACGCGTGTCAAGGTTCTACGGTCAGGTTTGCCCAACTGCTTCCGGGCCCGCCCGATGACACACCGGACTCTTATCGTCGCCCGCATGGACGCCAGCGACGAGGCCGCCGTCGCCGGTATCTTCCGCGAGTCCGACGATGGGCAGCTGCCCCACATGCTGGGTGTTGTCCGACGAAATCTGTTCAGTTTTCACGGACTGTATTTCCACCTGATAGAAGCGGCTGACGACGTCGCCCCCGCGCTGCCCGCCATTCGCGAGCACCCGCTGTTCGTCGACGTTAACACAAAGCTGGAGAAGCACATCACCGCGTACGACCCGGACACCTGGAGCAGCCCGCGGGACGCGATGGCCCGGAACTTCTACTCCTGGACCGCCGACTGACGAACAGATCGACCGACCATCGGGTCACCGTACTGAGGCCGACTCACGTCGCCGCTCGAGCTGCAGGTGCCGGGTCCCGCTGGACCGACGGGCGTGCGATCGGTGTTCATCTCCACGTCCCCGAAACCTCCACATCCCCGAAACCTCCACGTCCCCGAAACGCCCATGGACCCGCCGGCCCCGCGGTCCGGTCCCACTTCATGGTCACTGTGACCACCGTCGCAAAGGAGAAAGCGTCATGGCACCCGCATGGAGCGCCGCCCGCCTACTCGACTTTCTCGTCGAACAGAGCGTGCTCGCTCCCGACGACCGCCCGGCCCACCTTGACGTCACGTTCGCCGAGGTCGGCGTGGACTCACTGGCATACCTGCACCTGCAGACCGTCGTCTTCGACGCCTTCGGGATCGAACTGCCCGCGGAACCGCCCGCCGACTACACCCTCGCCCAGATCCTCACCGCGATCAACGTCACCGCCAGCCAGGTCGTCGCCTGACGAGCAGGCGTCGGCAGGCGTGCCATATGGTGAACCGAATGGAGAATAATGGCCGCGCACACGGACAACTCGATCTTCATCGATGCCGATATCGATCTCGTCTGGACGATGACCAACGATCTCGAAACCTGGCCGAACCTTTTTACCGAGTATGCCTCGGTAGACATTCTTGAACACCACGAACAGACTTTCCGATTCCGGTTGACCATGCACCCGGATGCGGACGGGAAGGTCTGGAGCTGGGTTTCGGAACGGACCCTCGACCCGGGCAAATACCGGGTCGAGGCGCACCGCGTCGAAACAGGACCGTTCGATTTCATGAACATCGAATGGACATACGAACCAGAGGGCACCGGCACTAGGATGCGCTGGGTCCAGGACTTCCACATGCGCCCGGAGGCACCCGTCGACGACGAGTGGATGACCAACAACATCAACAACAACAGCCGGCGGGAGATGGGCGTCATCCGCGAGAAGGTCGAACGAGCCGCCCGCGCCGCAAAGCCCCTTGGATCCGAGGAGACGCAATGACCGTGACCGATCAGGCCACCAGACCGGCCGTGGTGTCCATCCACGATGTCCCGGCCAACCGTCGTCGTGGCGGTGACATCCGCACCCTGCTGTCCCCCGCGACGGTGGGCGCGAAGTCCGGCTTCCTCGGCACTCTCACGCTGGCGCCCGGCGAGATCGTCACCGAGCACTGGCATCCGTACTCCGAGGAGTTCCTGTACTGCGTATCCGGAAGTGTCACCGCGCGACTTGACGGCGAGCACACCACGCTTCCGGCCGAGCACGGACTGCTCATCCCGATCGGCATGCGGCACCGGATCGTCAACGAGGGCGGCGAGACAGCCTTCCTCGTCTTCCATCTGAGTCCCCTGGCGCCTCGCCCGGACCTCGGCCACGTGGACACCGAACCGCTCCCCCAGAGCTGACATGTCCGCACCGGAGCACCCCGTGAAGGAGCCGGCAGTGAGAAGGACGGCGATTACCGGCATCGGCGTGATCGCGCCGGGAGGCACCGGCCGCAAGGAGTTCTGGCACCTGCTGACCGAAGGCCGGACTGCGACCAGGCGCCTGTCGTTCTTCGACCCGACCCAGTTCCGCTCGCAGATAGCCGCCGAATGCGACTTCGACCCGGCCGCGGCGGGGCTGACACCGCAGGAAATCGCCCGTAATGACCGTTTCGTTGCAGTTCGCTCTCGCGGCCGCGACCGAAGCGGTCGCCGACAGCGGACTGGAACTCGGCGGGGACGCGGACACGCCCGGCATGGGAGACACCGACGGCCCGGTGGTCGCTGTCAGCATGGGCAGCGCGGTCGGCGCGACCACCCGGCTGGAGGACGAGTACGTGGTCGCCAGTAACAGTGGACGTGACTGGCTCGTCGACCCCAGCTATGCGTCGTCGTTTCTCTACCACGCCCTGGTTCCAAGCTGCCTGGCCACCGAAGTGGCGTGCCGATTCTCGGCCCACGGCCCGGCGCACGTGGTCTCGACGGGCTGCACGTCCGGGATCGACGCGGTCGGGTACGGCCACCAGCTCATCGTCGACGGCGAGGCCGACATCGTGATCGCGGGCGCGACGGACGCGCCGCTGTCCCCGATCTCCATTGCCTGCTTCGACGCGATCCGTGCGACGTCCGCGCGCAACGACGACCCCGAGCACGCATCCCGGCCGTTCGACGCGACCCGCGACGGGTTCGTGATGGGCGAGGGCTCCGCCGTCCTCGTGCTGGAGGAACTGGCCCATGCCCGGGCCCGGGGCGCCCATGTGTACTGCGAGATCACCGGCTACGCCGCGCGGTCGAACGCCTTCCACATGACCGGGCTGAAGGCTGACGGCCTCGACATGGCGGATGCGATCTCGGACGCGCTGCGGCAGGGCCGGACCGACCCCACCCGGGTCGATTACGTCAACGCGCACGGCTCGGGAACCAAGCAGAACGACCGCCACGAGACCGCCGCGTTCAAGAAGTCGCTCGGGCCGCACGCGTACAACGTCCCGGTGAGCTCGATCAAATCCATGGTCGGCCACTCGTTGGGGGCGATCGGCGCCATCGAGGTCGCGGCCTGTGCTCTGGCGATCGAGAACCGCGTCGTCCCGCCCACAGCCAACTGGGCCAACCGGGACCCCGAATGCGACCTGGACTACGTGCCGAACATCGCCCGCGACCACGACGTCAACGTGGCCCTGTCGGTCGGCAGCGGTTTCGGCGGGTTTCAGTCAGCCATCGTGCTCGACCGCGGCCAGGACGCCCGGTGAACACCACCCGGCCGGCGCTTCGTCCCGTTGTCACCGGCATTGGAGTGATCGCCCCGAGCGGCATCGGGGCCGAGGAGCACTGGCGTTCGACGCTGCGTGGCGAGCTCCGGGTGGGGCCGATCAGCAGTTTCGACGCGGGCCGGTACGCCACGACGCTCGCCGGCCAGGTCGAGGGGTTCGACCCCGCCGACCACCTGAGCGGACGGATTGTCCTGCAGACCGACCGGTGGACGTGGCTGGGCATGGCCGCCACCGAACTCGCGCTCGCCGACGCCGCCTACGACCCGGCGGCGCATGATCCTTACGCGACCTCGGTGGTGTTCGCGGCCGGCTCCGGTGGCAACGACTTCGGCCAGCGGGAGATCCAGCGGCTGTGGAGCCGTGGTCGCCAGGCCGTGAGCGTGTACCAGTCCATCGCCTGGTTCTATGCGGCGACGACCGGCCAGACCTCGATCAAACACGGTCTCAAGGGGCCGTCCGGGGTCATGGTCTCCGACGCCGCCGGCGGTCTTGACAGCCTCGCGCAGGCCCGGCGGACCATCCGTCGTGGCACCCCCACCGTTCTCGCCGGCGGTGCCGAGGCGGGCCTCACCCCCTACGCGCTCACCTGCCAGATCACGGGCGGGCGGCTGTCCACCAGCGGTGAGCCGACGGACGCCTACAAGCCGTTCGACCGGTCCGCGGGCGGTTACGTGCCCGCCGAGGGCGGCGCGACGCTCGTCGTGGAAGACCCGGCCACCGCGGGTGCCCGTGGCGCGCCACGGGTGTACGCCGAGATCGCCGGATACGCGGCAACCCACGACGCGCATCATCATCGCGACCCGTCACCGGACCCACGCTGGTACGCCGAGGCCATGCGCCGGGCGCTCGCAGACGCGCGCCTCACCCCGGCCGACGTCGATGTGATCTTCGCGGACGGCGCGGGCTCCCGCGACCTCGACGACCTTGAGGCACGCGCGATCCAGCTGGCCTTCGGTGCACACGCCGAGCATGTTCCGGTCACCGCTCCCCAGGGCCTGATCGGGCGGATGTGCGCGGGTGGCTCGGCACTGGCGGCCGTGAACGCGCTGCTGTCCATCCGCGACGGGGTGATCCCCGCGGTGGGCAACCTTGACAACCCGGTGCCCCAGTACCGCCTTGACCTCGTCCGTACGCCGCGCGAAGGCCCCGTGCGGGTCGCCATGGTCAACGCCCGCGGTTACGGGGGCTTCAACAGTTCACTGATCCTGAAAGGAGTCCCCACCGCATAAGGCTTCGGGCGACACGCTACCGACTTCACCATCGACGAAGGGATCTGATGGACCATCCCAACCCTTTTCGCATCATGCTCACCATGAGGACCTACCCGGACCGGGAGCGTGAGTTCGAGGAGACCTGCCTACAAATCGGCGACCGCGTCACCGGCCACCTGGAGAACAGGCAGGGGGTGCAGGCCAGCGGGTCCATGACCACTGGCACCGTGCTGACCCTCCGGCCTGGAACGGCGGTCGGGTGAGCAGGCGATCGGAGCCGGGTGGCGGGCGCGTGCGGGTGATGATCTGGGCGCTGGCCCCGGCGGACGACCCGGACGCGGTCGAACGGGCCTACCACGCGATCAGCCCGAAACTCGCCGGCGCCCCAGGCCTACTCGGTAACCAGCTGCTGCGTGATCCGGGCGACCCGGCCCGGTACGTGGTGGTCAGCGAGTGGACGAACATCACCAACTTCGCCGCGTGGGAAGCCGGGGCCGACCACCGCACCATCACCTCGCCGCTGCGGCCCTACCAGGACCCCCAGCAGCGTCCGGCGATCTACGTAGAGATGGCGGCCTACGGGCCGACCGGCGTTCTGGTCGACGGGCTCGACTGAGAGCCTGTTTTGATCTTCATTCCGGCTCCGCCATACCCAGACAGCACCTGGCCGATGCGGGCCTGGCCCGCACGGACGTCGGCGTGCTTCTCGCCGACGGCGCTGGTTCCCCCGACCTGGACACGGTGGAGGCCGAGGCCATCCACCAGATGTTAGGAAAGCACGCCAGCCGGGTGCCGGTCACCGCTCCCAGTTCAGCAACTCCATGAGCATAAAAGCTGTCGACATAGCACAGACAAACTACAATGAGCATCCGAGGGGAAAACCCGATGGATTTCAGTCTCAAGGGCAGGACCGCTCTGGTGACCGGCGGTTCCCGTGGTATCGGCCGGGCGATCGTCCTGGCCTTGGCGCAGCAAGGAGTGTCGGTCACCGCCTGCTACACGCAGGAGGGTGACGCGGTCACGTCGTTGGCCGCGGAACTGAACGCACTGGGTGCCGACGCGTACCTGGTCCGCGCCGACATCACGGCCGAGACGGATGTCGACCACCTGCTCGATGCCGTCCGGGAGCGTTTCGGCAGCCTCGACATTCTCGTCAACAATGCGTCCGTGATCGGCCACTACCCGCTGCACGAAGTGGACCTGACCGAGTGGCGGCGGGTCATCGACACCAACCTCACCGGCCTGCACCTGGTGTACCGAGCCTCCTATGACCTGCTGTCGAGTAACGCGTCAATCATCAACATCGGGTCAGCCGGAGCCCTGCGCGGGATCGCGGACCGCGTTCCGTACATGACGTCCAAGGCGGCCCTGGTAGGACATGCCCGCTCGCTGTGCAAGGAACTGGGCCCCCGCGGCATCCGGATCAACGTGATCGCGCCGGGATACACCGACACCGACCGGACGATCGACATGTCGCCGGAACGGCGGGCATCGATCGCGGCCCGGTCGGCACTCGGCCGACTCGGGACACCCGAGGAAGTCGCGGA
>NZ_CAUVXO010000132.1:9473-12383 GCF_963555865.1 Protofrankia sp. Cr1 | reverse complement strand
CGACCGGGCTGACATCCCACGCGGATGACTTTCGAGATCAGTCGACGACGACGTTGTCGCCGTCGAGGCGCAGCGGCAGGCGGGTCAGCGGGAACGGCGCCGGGCCACCGAGGACCGCCCCGCTCGAGGCCGAGTAGAACGCGCCGTGGCAGGGGCAGGCGAACTGCTGGTCAGAGGTTTGGAAGCTCACGGCACATCCGGCATGGGTGCACACGGCCGAAAACGCGGCGAATCCACCTGCCGGTAGGTGGACGAGCCAGGCCGGTTCCCCGGAACGGGGGTTGGTGAAGCTCTTCGCCGACCCCTGATCGATCTCGTCCGTCCGCGCGACAACTGTGCCGCCGACGTTGTCGTCGGGTGCCGCCGCTACCGTTGGATGGGAAACCGTACGCCCACCGATCGCCCGTCCTAGCCAGGCGGTCAGGCCGGCGGTGCCCAGAGCGCCCAGCGCTGCGAGGCCGGTCACCGCACCCTGACGCAGCAGCGCGCGGCGCCGAGCGTCGTGACCGCGCACCTGGATGAGCCAGGCGTCCACCGACAGCACCCCGGCGCTGCCCACCGCGGTGAACGGCAACCACATGACGCCGAAGACGATGTCCGAGCCGTAGTAGTACGGCCGCGTATGCCAGCTTACTGTGAGCAGGAATATCAGGGAGAAGACGGTGCCCGCGACGGCGGCGAGCCGGGCCCACAGGCCGATGAGGGTCCCGATGCCAACGGCGACCTCGCCTATTGCGATCAGGATTCCGACGGTGTCCGGATACGGCTGGGCCAGGCCGAGAAGTGCCCCGATCGGGCTGGAATGGACGAAGGACCCGATCTGTCGATGGACCGACGTCGGCGATGCCGGGTCGAGGTAGGCGGGGTCGGCGAGTTTCTGCAGTCCGGCGAAGGTGAACGTGACGCCGAGAAACACCCGCAACGGCAGCAGCAGCCAGCCCGGCTCGGTGAGTCGGCTCCGCCGGTTGCCGCCCGCGTTCGTGGCGTTGTCCATGCTCTTCACGGTCGGTGCAGGCTACCCGTGGTGCCCATCCGCAGGGCCGCAGGGTATGCGATCATGGCTCGCGTCGCGTGCCCCGAGGATCCGGGGGGACCCGAACCACCCATCCGGGCGAATCGCCTTCGGACGCCTTCGGACACCGTTGAACGACTGCGAAGGACTCCGACGTGATGTCAGCGCATCCTCGTGGTGGTCGTCACCTGTCAATCGTGGATGGGTCGGTGTCGACCGATTCACTGTCGGGTTCCGTCGTCGTTGTGGATCGGCGCTGGAGCCCGGCTGTGATCGCACTGACGAAGATTCGTGCGATCACGCCGATGGCGACGAGGTCGCCCAGCATCTGAATCATTGCTATGATCCGGGCCGCCTCGGTCCGGGGCGCGATGTCGCCGAATCCGACCGTGCTGAACACGGTGATCGTGAAATACAGTGCGTCCGTACGGGTCAACGGCTCCGTGAAGGCGGCCGCCTGTTCCCGGGCGAGCAGGAAGTACGTGATTGCGAAGAGCAGTAGAAACAGTGGCAGGGACGCGGCGATGGACTCCACGGCACGCAGTCTTGGGTAGGGGGCGTGGGCGATCTGCCAGACCTGAATGCTGATCACAGTGGTGAACACGACCAGACCGACGGCCACCCGCACGGCTGCGCCGGCGCTGCTTGCGGGCGGGCGGTCCAGCGGCAGCAGGTAGTAGAGCACGACCAGCACTGTCGTGGTCAGTAACGCACGCAGGATGGAGTGCAGGATGGCCCGACGGCGTCGCGCCGGCCGCCGAGCCTCGTGCCGTGCGTTCGTGCCTGTGCCCCGTGGCTCCGGTGAGATCACGGGTGTGCACGGCCGGTGGTGCTATCGCCGGTGGTGCTATCGCCGGTGGTGCCACGGATCGTGGTGCCATGGATCGCAGCCGAACCGGCGTACGTCAGGTCCCGGGCCGACTCGGGGACGTACGTTTGCGGTCCGCAGCCTCGCAGGCGCCGCGCGGCGCGTGCCGTCGCGGCGAGGAGCTGTGGCTCTCGCCGGCGCCGCGCGGCGAACAGGTCCGGAGGTTCATCGGCGTGCCGTTCGCGGATGTCGGCGAAGCGTCGTGCCACGGACATGATCTCACCGGTTGGTCCCGCGGTCATGTCCGCGTAGGCGAGCGCGTCCGTGACAGATCCGTCCTCCCGTGGAAACTCATCGAGAGCGTCGAGCAGCCCGCGTGGTTGCGCGAGCAGCCGTGCTTCGGAGTGATGCGCGACCAGCGCGGCAAGCCGCATCGGTGCGCCGGCCCGGATGAGGTGGAGCGCGCCGTCAAGTGGATGAAAGCCCGAATCAATCAGCAGTGGGGAGTAGCCGATGTCGTGCAGCCAGGCCGCGGAGACGAGCAGGCCCCGGTCGGACGACGCGACAGTGGACGCGATCTCGTCTGCCTGGGCCGCCACCGTCGCAGAGTGTGCCCAGCGGGCCGGCAGCGGTGCCAGGAGCAGGTAGGCGATCGTCCGGGCGGTGGCGATCGTCGCGTCGGACCGGTGCGGCGGCGACGAGATGGAGCTGCCGTGCCGGTGGCCGTTGCCGGTGAGATCGGTGCTGGAGTCGGTCACAGGGTCCTCCGTGTCCGGGGATCACGGCGGCGCCCAGGCCGCAGCCTGGGTGCTGGATTCTGGGCAACGGCGAGCTGCCGGGCCTGGGAGCGGTATGCCCGTCCAGGCTCGTCCCAGCACCCAACAGGCCGGCTCATTCTGGCCGGCGTCGGTCCCGGCAGAGAAGATCATATCGAGAAGTCGGTACAGCTACCTGCAGATGTTATGACTCGTTCATTCCGATATCTTACGATTTGCGAGTGACAACCGGTCGTGCCCGCTCCCACCACGGTCCCGGTGGCTTGGAGAAATTCGGAGAATCGGGCGGTTGCGGCGCACATGAGAACGGACCG
>NZ_CAUVXO010000132.1:8001-9004 GCF_963555865.1 Protofrankia sp. Cr1 | reverse complement strand
CCGGCCTGTGGACGTCGCTCCTCCAGCCGGCGCCGCGCGGCATTTCGATCTCCAGGATGCGCAGCAGCCACTCGGTGTCACGACCGGAAGGCGGCTGACCGCGAGGTGGGCAGCGCGTGACGCCGTTCCTGACATCCTGGGTCCCGATCGTATCTTTTGCGATTTTGACGCCGTGGTGGGTTCCGGTCCGCCGTGGGGACGGCGCTAAGGGCGCGATTCGCCGTGGTCGTGGCTCGGCGGATCGCGTGACGTTCGAGCCAGTCGCTGACGGTGGCACCGACTGCGTGGATACCGGTTGCATCGTTGTCGCCGCAGGCTTTGACGTCGTGGCGGACGGAGATCTGGGTGCTGAGGTTGTTGGTGCGCTGGATGCGGTGGTGGGTGGCGGCTGTGCCGGGGTGGTGGCCACCGGCGGCGGTGCGCTCGTCTGAGTCGCCTCGGGTGGGGTCGGCGATGGCCTGGGCGGTGACTGCGCCGGGCTCGTGGTGGCCGGGGCTGGTGCGGGCGCCTGCGTGGGCTCCGGCTGGATCGACGTGGCCGGCTGCCGCGGCGACGTCCTATCGATGTTCGCAGCGTTGGGCACGTTCGCCGCGTTGGGCGCAGGTGCCACCGGCTCGGCGGCCGGCGGTGACGGGACGCCCGCCGGTTGCATCGATGACATGCCCTCGCCGGCTACCGACGGCGCGTCCACCGGTGCTCTGGCGGAGTCCATCGGCCGGCTGGACGTCCACAACCCCGCAACGGTTGGAGGGATCATGCCGCCGCTCGGGATGGGCTTGCCCGCGGGCGCCGGGATGGCGCCACTGACGCCCGTGCTGGTACCGGGAGCGACTCGCAGTGCCACGGCGACCACCAGTCCGGCGCTGATACCCAGCGCGATCCCCGCGGCAACGGTGACCAGCGCCAGCTGCCAGCGGCGCGCGGGAGTGGTGACGCGGCCGGCCGCGGCGGTCCCGGCGCCAGGTGGACTGTGCGTGGCGGCCCCTCGGCCCACTCGGCGGCC
>NZ_CAUVXO010000132.1:0-7799 GCF_963555865.1 Protofrankia sp. Cr1 | reverse complement strand
GCGGCGGGGTTCCCCGCGCGATCGGCCGGCGGCACCTCCGGTGTCAGTGGCACGGTTGACATCGCAGGCACGGCTGACATCGCAGGCACGGCCGGTGTCCCAGGTAGGGCAGCTACCGCCGGAACCGTCGGTACGGGAATCGCCACCGGTAGCGGTGTGGGCGTCGACGGTGGTGGCGTCGACGGTGGTGGTGGCGGCGTGATCAGGACATGCCGGGTGACCTGATCCGCGAGATCGACGCTGTCCACATAATTGCGGACCACACCGGTGACCAGTTCGACGGCGGTGGGTCGCCGGCCCGGATCTCTGTTGAGTGCACGTCGTGTCAACGGTGCCAGGCCATCGGGAATGCCGCTGAGGTCGGGTTCTTCCCGCAGCATGCGAAGCGCGGAGGCGGTGGGTGTGTCCGCCGCGAAGGGGTGGCGCCCGGTCGCGGCGAACACGACGCACATACCCCAGGAAAAGATGTCGGCGGCGGGCCCGGCCCGTTCGCCGCGCAGCTGCTCCGGTGCCATCCAGGCGACGGTCCCGATGACGTGACCGGTCTGGGTGTGCTCGGTTGTGTCGACGACATGGGCGATTCCGAAGTCGATGACCTTCGGGCCATCCCAGGCCAGCAGGATGTTCGACGGTTTCAGATCACGATGCACAAGCCCGGCCCCGTGGACGGCGACGAGAGCGTCGGCCAGGCCGGTGGCGAGGTTGACCAGTGTGGAGCCACCGAGCCGGCCGCGTTCGGCCACGGCCGTGGCAAGGCTCACACCGTCGACGTACTCGGTCGCCATCCACGGGCGTTCCGCGTCGACGTCGGCGTCACGCACCTCGGCCACATAGTTCCCGCGGACCCGGCGCGCCGCCGCGACCTCGCGGCGGAACCGTTTCCGGAAGTCCGCGTCACCGAGCAGCTCCGGGCGGATGACCTTCACCGCCATTGGGTGGCCATCCTCGTCAAAGCCGAGATAGACGGTGCCCATCCCGCCGGCACCCAGTCGTCCTTGGAGCCGGTACCTCCCGACTTTTCGGGGATCAGCGTCGGTCAGCGGCGCCAGCACGCCCGCTCCTCTCCTACGACCCGCACCCCACTCGGGGATCACGCTACCGAGCCCGGCGGGGTTTGCGACTGTGGGCGCATCAACTTTCTCGAGCAGGCAACAACCCGATCACAGAACACAAACGTATGATCGATCACACCCGTATGTCGCCGGATGGTTGAGGTGTATAGGTAAAAGGTTGTCCAGGCGTCGGTCGATCGTGATCGAATTGAGCGTCAGATGGCACCAGGGGACCGGCGGCGGGGCCGTGGTAGCCCCCGCATGGGATTTTTCGAACTTTGTAGATCAAAAAGGCCGTTTTCGGGATCGGAACCCTGGAAGATAGTTCGCGCACGAGCCCGCTGTGGATCGGCTTCGCGGCTTGTCAGTTGCCGGTGGTGTTTCTGATCACTTTGTCGGAGGCGGTGGCTCCGGTGTGTCGCGCAGGTCGCATCCGAGCTGCCGTCGGTGTCCAGGACGAGGTTGCCGACCGTCCTTTTGCGCCGGATGCCGAGTTCCCAGGCGATGTTCGTCCAGTCGTGGCGGTTGTGCGGCCAGGGCGGTCGCCGGTGCCACCGCCGTGTCCATGGCGGGCCGAGAGCGGCGCGCAGCGCCCTGATCTCATGGTCGCGCTCGGCGACCGTTGCGCGGATACGGCCCCATATGTCGATTGCGGAAACCACCCCCCCATACTGTTTCACTGGGACCGAAGATGGATGTACAACTCGATACAAGGGATGTCGGTCACGTACCGCTTTGCCGGTGCTGGCCGTTGTCCCTGGTCGGCGGGGGGCCTGCCGACCAGGGACAGGCTGCCGGTCGGCAAAGGGGGTGCTGGACACATGAGGAAGAGCCGATTTCCGTTACGCATCGTGGCGAGGACGGGATGGCCCGGTTCGGAGGCGGCCACAGAAGATCATCAAATGGTGGGGTCGACCCTCACAGGACGTTCACAGGAAACCAGGCTATATTCGGGAGAACCGGTTGTCCAGTGATAAACGCGTTTTATCGCCATTGTGGCAGAGCCTGCGCGTCGAGTCCCCGGAATGATTCTTCCGCGCTCCGGGACGGGCCGGAGACGGCCGAATCGCCGCGAAGGTCACTGCCCAGATGACACGAACTCCGACACCTAGCCGAACCGTGCGGACCGACTGGTCCCGGGTACCACCCGACTTCCTGGAGACGGCGCACCAATGGTTTTTTCCGCGCCTTCCGCGCCTTCCACGGCATGGAGAGACTGGCTAAAACGGGACGATCTGATGAGGTCGGGAAAAGGACGTAGACGGCTGGTGGCAAGCCAGTCATGGCTGCTTTACCTGGTACTCGGGTTCTGTCTGATTGTCGGTTACCATCTGGTGCCGCCACATGGTGGCGGACGTGCGGTGCGCGTTGTGAGCTACTTTCTGGTCAGCGTCTGTACGGCGGTGGCGGTGTTCGTCGGCGTCGGCTGGTTCCGGCCCACACCGCGGCTGCCCTGGCTGTTGCTGGCCGCCAGCCAGATTATGTACGTGATCGCTGGAACAGCCATTTTTTCGCCCCACCAGGTTGTCGGAGTCGACCTGAGAGACATCGTTGGTGTCATGGACGTCCCCGTCCTTTCCATCGTTTTCGGTCTGGCCCGCTACCCGCTGGCACTGGCCGGTCTCGTTCTTTTCATTCGCTATCGCACTCCCGGGCGTGACCTGCCCGGCCTGCTGGAGGCCGGTACGCTGGCCGTCGCCGCTTTCATGCTGTCGTGGCTGTACCTGATCGGGCCCTATGTTCGCGGTGGATCCGGCCGGCTGATCGAGGCTACGACCCTGGTCGGATATCCAATAATGGATATTGCCCTGCTCGCGGTCGGACTGAGGCTGTTTCTCGGGCCCGGCCGCCGGCCGCCGGCATGCTTCCTGCTTATGGGCAATCTTGGCCTGATCACCGTTGCGGACACCGTCTACGGACTGCAGCAGCTCGCTGGTACTTACCGGGCGGGAAACTTCCTGGATGGGATGTGGCTTGCCGCCAACGTGACCCTGGGTGCGGCGGCACTTCATCCGACGATGGTCCGGTTGGCCGTACCCGCGCCCGCGGCGGAGCAGGACCTCGGGGGTGTTCGGTTGGCCGCGCTGCTGGCGGCCGCGCTGGCTGCACCGGTCACGATGATGATCGAATATTCCCGTGGGATCACGCATGACATTCCGGTCATGGCCATGGCGTGCGCACTGATGTTTCTGCTGACGATCGCTCGAATGGCGGTGCTCGTCTCCGACCAGCGCCGGCTAGCGATGATCGATTCGCTGACCGGTCTTTACTCCCGTCGTTTCCTGGAGGCGGCGATGCCCGTGGAGGTCGCCCGGGTGCGTCGTGGCGGAGGTTCGCTGGGCCTGGTCATCATTGATGTCGACCACTTCAAGTCGATCAATGATGAGCATGGTCATCCCACGGGCGACCGGGTCCTGGCCGAGATCGGCGCACGGCTGCGCGCAGCGACCCGACCAGGCGACGTCCTTGCCCGCCACGGTGGCGAGGAGTTCGCGCTTCTGGCGTCCAACGTGGACCTGAGCGAGCTGAGCGCGCTCGCCGAACGGCTGCGTGCCCGGGTGGCGGAAAGCCCGATCGCCGTGGACGTCGACACCATGATCTTCGCCACCGTGTCGGTGGGAGCCTGTGCCTTCCCGACCCACGTCTCGAATCAGGCCGAGCTGGTAGCCATGGCGGATCGCGCACTGTACGCCGCGAAGGCAGGTGGGCGGGACCGGGTGGTGATCGCCGAGGTCCCGCCTACCGGTACGGCAGCTGCTGACGGAGCCCGTGAGGCTACCGGTCTGAGCTGGTAATCTCACGAGCTGCTACCGTCATCAGCTGCAATGCTGCTGTCGTAGCGCCGTGTCGCTAGGCGCGATCACTGGGTGTGATCGCTGGGTGCGGCACCTTCTGCGGGCGACGACGACCAGCGCGGCTGTCACCGCGATGCCCGCCACGCCGGCTGCCACGGCGGCACGGGTCGCGCGGGGGTTGTCGTCGGCCCGCTGGCGCACGGCCGCCACGGTCCGCGCCGTGTGCTCGGTGGATTCCCGCATCTTCTCGGCGGTCGCGGTCACGTGCGGATTGTGGCCGACTTTTGTCGCAGCCTGGCTGGCGGCGGCCCTGGCATGCTGGGCGGTTCCAGCGACCTGAGGATTCTGCCCGACCCGGTGTACGGTCCGGCCCGCGGTGTCCTTCGCCCGGTGAGCGGTGGCCGACGCCTTGTGGGCGGTTGCCGATGCCCTGGGGCCAAGGTCCTCGGTCGCCCCGGCCAGGCGCACCCGAGCGCCTGCCGCGCCGGTGGTCACCCGCTCCCACGTGTGGGCGGCGACGATCCTGGCATCTTCGGCGGTACGCCCCGCGACCTTCGCGGGGCGTACCTTCTCCGACAGGGCGGCGAGCTCGTCGGCGAGCCGTGTTCTGGTTGTGTCAATCTCATTCTTGATCGAATCCGGATTCTCGGCCACGAGCGTCCTCCCGCATCTTCGGGCACAGGCTGGTCGCGACCTGTCCGACAGATCTTTGATCGCATCGACGCCCATCGGAGCGGCCCTCGCCTGTGATAAGCCTGATCTTCGAATTACCCGGGAACGGCGTGGCTAACCGGCAGTTCGCTCACGGAGGATCAGCGCAGCTGATCAATTCGGTGGATCGACTCGGTGGATCGGCTCAGTGGATCAGTAGGTGGATCAGTAGGTGGATCAGTAGGAGCGGGCGACCAGGCAGACGAGATCGGGTTCGTCGTCGCGGTCGGGAATGGTGCCGTCCGGCCGCTGGATGCAGCGCACGGTCAGTGACTCCTGGGCGAGTCGCGTTTCACCGCCGGGACCGACGGCCGCCCATGGCAGGCGGGCGAAGCCTTCCGATGCCGCCTCGATCGCCTCGTCGACGGTCGTGACGTCGCGGGTACGACCGTCCCGGGTCGCCAGCGCCGCTTCGTACATGGCGTTCTGGATCTCGTCCAACAGCGTCGGCACCCTGGTCATCACATCGTCGAGTGGAACGACGATCTTCTCGGATGTATCGCGGCGGGCGAGCGTGACAGCACCGGCCGCGAGATCGCGCGGGCCGAGCTCCACGCGTACCGGGATGCCCTTCAGCTCGGCGTCGGTGACCCGCCGGCCGAACGAGAGGCCATGCCGTGCGTCCACGCCACAACGCAGCCCGGCTGCCCGCAATCCGTCGGCGAGCAGGGAAACGCGTTCGGTGAGCGCAGGGTCGTCCTTGACGGGCAGTACGAGCACCTGCGTCGGCGCGAGCCGCGGGGGGATCCGCAGCCCGTTGTCGTCCCCGTGAGCCATGATCAGACCGCCGACCATGCGGGTTGAGGAGCCCCAGGACGTCGTCCACGCCAGGTGCTGCGCACGGTCGGAGCCCAGGAAGCCGATGTCGAACGCGCGGGCGAAGTTCTGGCCGAGCTCGTGGCTGGTCGCCATCTGCAGCGCCTTGCCGTCACCCATCATCGCCTCGAGGGTCAGGGTGTTGGTGGCGCCGGCGAACCGCTCCTTGGCGGTCTTCCGGCCGATGAACACGGGCAGGGCGAGCACCGAGGTCATGAAGTCCAGATAGACCTCGAGGTGGATGCGCCGGGCGTACGCGGCCGCGTCCGCCTCGTCGACATGCGCGGTGTGCCCCTCCTGCCAGAGGAACTCGCTCGTGCGCAGGAAAAGCCGGGGGCGCAGCTCCCACCGGACGACGTTCGCCCACTGGTTGAGCAGCAGTGGGAGGTCCCGGTAGCTCTGCGTCCACTTCGCCATGTACTCGCCGATGACGGTCTCGCTGGTCGGCCGGACCACTACGGGCTCTTCCAGCTCCTTGCCGCCGCCGTGGGTGACGACGGCGAGCTCGGGGCTGAAGCCCTCGACGTGCTGGGCCTCCCGGCGGAGGTAGCTTTCGGGGATGAGCAACGGAAAGTAGGCGTTGACCGCTCCGGCCGCCTTGATCCGGGCGTCCACGTCGGCCTGCATCCGTTCCCAGATCGCGTAGCCGTACGGTCGGATGACCATGGTCCCGCGGACCGGGCCGTTGTCGGCCAGTTCCGCCTTGGCGAGCACATCCTGGTACCAGCGGGGGAAGTCCTCGCCGCGGGGAGTAAGTATGGCCACCCACCCACGATATTGCCTGACGGTGCCGGGTCGACGCACCAGGCCAGCCGCTGCCTCGACCTGGGCACCGCCCTGGTCAGCTCGGGTCGGCGTCAGGCCTGGCCTGGCGTGTTGTCATCGTCACCCGGTACTTCGCGAAAGACCAGCGACAGGTCGACGTCGCCGTGGAAGTTGACCAGCGCTGCCCGCGGTGGCACCACGATCATGGCGGAGGTCAGATCGGCCGCGGTGGCGCCGGCTGCAAGGACGAGTTCGTGCTCGACCAGCAGGCCGTGTCGGACGGTCACCACCTCGGCGAGTGGGGTCGGTGCCGCGCCGGGTACGCCTCGGGGTTCGGGTACAAGGTCGCCGTCGGTGTCCATTTTCGGGCCTCCTCGGTGTGAACGTAGCAACTCGGATCGATGCGCGTGCAGCCGACTTTGTGGTCCTTCCACGAGTCGTGCACAGGTGTTCCGCGTTGTCGCTTTGGTTCCTTTTCTCACCGGTCGGACAGTCGTGTTGTCGGATGCATGACGCCATCGATATTGCTTTATAGCAAATACCCGGAGGGTGGCGTGATCCAGGGGTATGTGGGGTCACTTTTGGCACCCTGCGGTATATGGCTGTCAGGTGCTCTTTCAGGTTTTTGTCAGCAGGCTGGCAGGTTCATGATCGCGCGCGACGATCGTCAGCTCGCGCGATGCCCGGGCAGCGCGTAGACACCCGGCGCGACCAGCATGGCGAGACCGTCGGCAAGCAGGCCTTCCAGCGCCCGGCCGCGCTGCACCGGCTCGTCCCACGTTGCGTCGAGGAGCTCGTGGCGTACCGGTCCGGGTGCCTCGCGCAGGACCGCGAGCAGGCGTCCACGTACCTGACGGTCGGTCCCGGCATAGCCCTGCGGGCGCCGGGGCGGGCCGTCAGCGGGCGGGCGGCCCGCCCGCTGCCACGCACAATCCTCCGTCACCGGGCAGGCATCGCAGTGGGGACTCCGCGCGACACAGACCAGCGCCCCGAGTTCCATGAATGCCGCGCTGACCCGGGCCGCGGTCCGCGGATCCATGGGCAGCAGTGACTCGACCCGCTCCAGATCCCGACGCGATGTCGCCGTCCGCTGGTCGTCGCGGCCATCGATCGCACGGCTGACAAACCGCCGGACATTGACGTCGATCACCGCGTGGCGCTGCCGAAAGGCGAACGCTGCGACGGCGCGGGCTGTATAGGTGCCGACTCCCGGTAGCCGCAGCAGTTCGTCCACATCCCCGGGGATTGCTCCGCCGTGGCGTTGCGTGACGGCGACTGCGGTCTGGTGCAGCCGCAGCGCCCGCCTTGGGTAGCCAAGGCGCCCCCACATCCGTACGGCCTCGCCGGCCGGCTCGGCGGCAAGCATGGCCGGGGTGGGCCAGCGGTCGGTCCATTCGTGCCACACGGGCAGAACCCGGTTGACCGGCGTCTGCTGCAGCATGATCTCACTGACGAGCACCGCCCACGGGCTCACCCGCGGGTCTCGCCACGGGAGATCCCGGGCGCAGACCTCGTACCAGTCGAGGACGGCGTCGGCGAGTGCGGGCGGTTCACCCATCCGGTTCACCCATGCGGTTCACACATAGCGTTCGAGGATGCTGGACTCGGCGAGCCGGGACAGCCCCTCGCGTACGGCCCTGGCGCGTGCGGCGCCGATACC
>NZ_CAUVXO010000131.1:9864-12154 GCF_963555865.1 Protofrankia sp. Cr1 | reverse complement strand
CCGGCGCCGCCAAGCTGCTCGATCCGCTCGGGCGACAGGCCGGTCAGGGCTGCGACGCTGGCGGTGAGCGAGCCGTCCAGCACCTTCATCGACTCGACCATCCCGCGGCGGATCTCCGCACGGCGCTGCTCGAGGTATGCCCGGACCGCCTCGGCCACGAGGTCCTTCTTGGATATGCCGAGGAAGTGAGCGGCCTGCGAGATCAGCTCGTCCGTCGCAGGGTCGATCTTCAAGGGTGCTTGGCGTCGGGCGCCGACGGTCGTCATAGCCATCCTCACCTTCCCAGGACCTTGGTACCCAAGTACCTCAGGTCGCCGTCACCCCGAAGGAAACCTGAGGGAAACCAGGACCGCACGAGCCTCGAGAACGGCGAATCGGCCGACGATGTCAAGATCTCAGTCTTCCCGACAATCCGCGCGAACGCGTCGTCCGCCCCTTGGCTGTGGACCGAATCAAGACTATGGTCATGACCTCCGAACGGCGACGAAGAGCGGTCGAGGCATGGACACCCAGCGCGGCCCGGCACAGGCCCGGCCGCTTGACGTTCCATTTCCACCAGGACGGGAGGCGGGTTTCGCGATCCCCGAACGCCTGGTTCAGCTGGTCCTGGGAAAGCCCAGCAACCTCAGTGAGGTTCGCGCCACGCAGGTCGGTGCCACGCAGGTCGGTGCCACGCAGGTCGGTGCCACGCAGGTTCGATCCTTGCATGTGCGCCTCACTCACGTTCGCCCCCGGCAGGCGTGTGTGGGCAAGGATCGCATTGCTGAGATTCGCGTGGTGAAGGTCAGCTTCGGTGAGGGAGGTCGAGCGGTTTCTGCTCTCACTGCCTGGAATCGGCCGCTGGTCAGCTACCTTCGTGATGATCCGAGGGCTGGGGCGGATGGAGCTGCTGCCCGACGACGCCGAGCTTCTGAAAGCCGTGCATCGCGTATACGGCGAGCCCCCACCGGGGGACCTCGCCACCCTGTCCGCGCGCTGTGTCCCGAACCAAGGATACTGGGCGCACTATCTGAGGGCTGTCCAGTGACCCGCTCAGCCGGCTTTCCCGCGGTGTTGCCCGGCACGGTGGTGTCGTGAAATGGCTGGTGGTCGCGGCCGTCGAGGCGGAGGCGACGACCGTGCCGCGCGATCATCCCGGGCTGCTCGGTGTACTGATCACCGGCGCCGGTAAGACGGCGGCCGCAATCGCCGTCACGACAGCCCTCGCCCGGCTGCCGGATCCCACCTCAATTGGAGTCCTGAATGTCGGCACGGCCGGCGGGTTGGACTCCGTGGGACCTTCGCTGCGTCGGCCCAGCAAAGCGTGGGCATGGGATCTTGATGCCGCATCGCTGCTGGCGCTTGGTATTCCTGTACAGGACCAGGTCCCGTTGGATGGTGGGGACGGATCAGTGATCGCCAGCGGCGACACGTTCATCGCGGACGAGGTACGGCGTGCGGCGCTGCGGAAACACGCGACGATCGTGGACATGGAGTGCTATGCGGTCGCAATGGCATGCCAGGCTTTCGGCACTCCGGTGCGGGCACTGAAGTGGGTTTCCGACTCGGCCGGTGAATCGGCGGCCAGCGACTGGAGTGCCGCTGTGCCGTACGGCGCTGCGGTACTCGGCGAAGCCGTTCGAGATTTGCTCGACGCGCAGTAGTCTCCGGATGCCCTGGCCGCGCGATGCCGCCTGATCACCCAAACGTTCGGGGCCTACCCATCCGCCTATCAGGTGCTGGGACCTGGCTCCCGCGTCATGCAAAGACCTCGACGGGGCACGTGGTGACGGCGCTGCGTTCGATGCGGGCGTCGCTGGTGATCAGCGGCAATCCCAAGGTCTCGGCGAGGGCGACGTACTGGGCGTCGTAGGTGCTGAGGTTGTGGTGTAGGTCGCGGACGCGTGCCCACAGGATCAGCGTCTCGTGCCGCACAAGCGGTAGGAGCTGGTAGTCGCCGATGGCCTTCTCCGCCTCCCGTGCGGTGAGCTTCCGACCGCGGACCATCCCGAACAGGGCCGAGACCACCTCGTAGTCGAGCAATCCGGGCGCGACGAGCGACGCGAGGCTGGCGAGCCGGTGGCGCACCGCGTGCCCGGTCGGACCGTGATCGGTCAACGTACGTATCAGCGCCGAGCAGTCGATCACGGCCGCCGGACTGCTCACCCGCGTTCCCGGCCCTCGTCGATCGCGGCCAGGATGTCCGAGGTAGCGAGCTCGGCGTGCGTTTCACGGTCGAGGCGGGCCATCATGTCCGCGAGGGTCGGCGTACGGGCATCTCGGGTGACCAGGTCGAGCAGGTAGGCCTGCA
>NZ_CAUVXO010000131.1:0-9456 GCF_963555865.1 Protofrankia sp. Cr1 | reverse complement strand
TCAAGATCTCGCGCACCGTCATCTCGCGATCTTCTGGTTCACGGCCGCGCGAGCTCCGGCTACTCGGCACGGCTCATCATCATCCGGTAACCGGCGCCCACCGGCGCCCTGGCAGCCTGAGGTCTTGCGGGGTGCCCACAAGACCGATCGGCTCACGAGTAACGAACATTGATCGGAGCTGGCTGGGGCGCGGTTGCACGAGATGTGCGTGGCTGAAGTAGTCGTAGTGCGGTGAGCGCGTCTGTGAGCGGGATGCGTTCCTGCTCGAGCCGTCGGTGCCGTGTCCAGGCGGGGTCCGTGAGGGCGTGGTACATGGCGCGTTCGTCGGCAGTCAGATGCGGTACGTCGCGACGTCTGCCTGGGCCGAGTGGTGTGCCGCGACGGTCAAGTGAGGTACCGAATTGTTCGTACTGTTCGAACGTCGTCATGTCCATGAGCATCGAGACGGCGGGGACGCCGTCGGCTCGAAAGCCATTAAGGATTTCAAAGCCGGCTGCGTCGATGTCGCCCCAGTAGACGAGGAGTGGCGTGGCGATCAGCCACGGAAAGGCGGCGGCTGTGGCGCCGCCGAAGCCGCCGCCCTCGATGCTCACGCCGCCGGACACCGGTGGGAAACCGACGGCGGTGTCCTTGTTCTCCGAGATGACGACCACCTGCGGTTCGTACCCCAGCTGGACGCGGTCGCCGATGCTGATGCAGTCATGGTGCCGGCCACCGGCCGCGCGGTGGTGTAGGTCGAGGTAGGTGAGGTGGACGCGTGCCGGGTGCGCTGGCGAGACTGGCAGCGTGTCTAGACCGGCGAGCTCGGCGACGAGGTGCTGGCGCGTGTTGAGCCACTTGGCGTGCATGCCGGGCACGGGAACCTGCCGCGGCGTGAGGCCGGTGGCATCGTGGTCGCGGAACCACGCTGCGGCGTCGCACAGCAGTGCGAAGTCGACGTCGGTCCAGTCGTCGACCTCGCGCAGCATCCGCGGCAGGTCCTCCTGCGACCCGAATCGTTCGACGAGCGTGGCGGCGCGGTTCCTGCCCCGCGCGAGGCGTGTGGTCCAGTCGTGGCCGCACAGCGCAGCAGCCGCCTCGACGTCCTGCACCCGCAGGTGTGTGGGGATGGCCTGAATAGTGCTGTGAACCCGGCGTGTTGCGTCGACAAGGTCGACGCCGCGTCCGGCGTGGCGGGTGTGCCATTGCCGCCAGGCGAGTGCCTGGCCCTGGTAGGCGGCGAAGTGCTGTTCGAGGTCTGCCTTGTTCGGTGCTCCGAGGGGGAAGGAGTGGGGCCACGCCGGCGGGTTGATAACCCCTGGTGTCTGCTCTTCAGCTTGGGCGGTCCGGCGGAGCGCGGTGTGGTTCGCCGCCTGCGGCCAGGTGCGGCGCAGCCGGGCGGTCACCTCGGTTACGACCTGCTCCGGCGTCTTCACGTGCGTGGCCCGGCCGGGTTGGTAACGGAGACCGGGGTCTCGTCGTCGATGCCGCATAGTCGGGTCACGTGCGAGTAGCCCTTTGGGGATTTGGTGACGGTGAGGATGAGCGGCATGGCTGGCTCGAGCGCGGTCACCTTGTCGAGTGGAGCGCTGACGATCAGTTGGAATCCGAGTTTCTTCCACGCCTGGACCGACCGGCCGGCGAACTCGGAGTCGGACTTGATGAAGCCCTCGTCGAGGAACACGGGGGCGAATCGTGGCCGGCGGTCCTCGTCGCCGAGCTGGTAGCGCAACGCGGCGCCGACAACGAACGCCATCAGCTCCTGTGTCTCGCCGCCGCTTTTGCCGCCGAGGGACGCGTACGTGGCGAGCTCGCGGCCATGGACGTCGACGCGGACGGCGGTGATCTCCACGTGCCGGCGCACGTCGAGGTACACGTCGCGGTTGACGCCGGCCGGTCTCGCACCGTCGTCAGGCTTGCGCAGGAGCGCGATGAACGACCGCAGCTGCAGGAACCGCTGCTCGGCCTGCTCGTCGCTGACGTCGTCGGTGACGCCGGATGCGAGGTGCGCGAGTTGTCTGCGGAACCGGGCGACATCGTCGGATTGAAGCACCCTCAGCGAGATGCGCAACCGGTCGTTCGCGGGGCCGAACGGCAGGGCGGCGAGGATGTCGTTGATCGGGTCGAGGCGGGCGCGGATCTCGTCGAACGCGGCGCCGAACGCGCCCGACAGAGGGACAAGGTCCTGCCCGCTCCACTCCGATAGGCGGCGGCGCCATTCGTGGCGGCGCTCGGCGAGGCCGACCGCGACGATCTTGTCGAGGATGTCGCGGTACTCGGGGTAGGAGTCGATGCCGACGCCGCGGTTCGGGTCGGGCCAGCGGGATTGGAATTGCTCGAAGGTGCCGATCAAGGTGTTGGTCGCTTCGGAGACCTTCTCCCGGGCGCGGGACGTTCGTTCGATCAGGCGGGAGCGGATCTTTGGCAGGCTGCGGTCGAAGTCGGCGAGGCTGTCGAAGCTGCCGACGTCGGTGAAGACCGTGTCGAGGTAGTCGCGCTGGCTGTCGGTGAGTGTGACGGTGCCGTCGGCATCGATGTGGTCGATCGCGAGCGTCGTCTCGTCCTGCTGCTCGCACAGCTTCGCGTATTCGGCCTCGACAACGACGAGGCGGTCGTTCGCGCGGACGAACTCAGCCTGCACCTCCGACATCAGCTGTTCTAGGCCGGAGTGCTGTTCGTCGAGGGCCGCGAGGACGTCATGTGCCGTCAGCAATCGGGCGAGCTCGCCCTGCTTGCCAGTCAGGTACGCCTGGCTGCCGTCAACGTCGATGTCTGCCCATTCGGTGGCCTGCACCCATTTGTGCGCGCCCTCGAGCTGGTGCAGCCGCAGCCCCTCTTGGCCGAACGAGGCTTCACGGCGCAGGAGGTCCCCGAGGGAGACGTCGAGGGCTGCGATCTCAGCGTTGATCTCGGCGAGCCGGTCGGCGGAGGAGAACCCGATGACGGATGCGTCGGTGAGGTCGCCGTGCGCGCCGCGGCGGCCGTTGCGAGTCTGCCCGTTGCGGGTGACGCGTGCTCCGTCGCCGTCGAGGTCCGCAGGCGTCTCGACGCATAGGTGGTCGGTGCTGCGGCGGGTGACACGCTCGCGGATCCACCAGCTGAACGGGGACTCCTTATACAGCAGCTTGCCGGACACGTAACGCGGGTTACCGGGCTCCTCTGCGTGGGCGCGGAGTGCGACACCTTCGAACTGGACGCGGATCGGCAGGCGGATGGGGTCGATGGCGCGTGAGAGCTGCCGCAGGCGACGGTCGTCGACGAGCAGGATGCGCGCGATCGAGTAGAGGGTGACTTCGGCGGCCTTGCGCCACTCCTGCTCGCCGGGTGCGACGTCGATGAGCTCGGCGACGAACGGCAGCTGGGCCGGGTCGATGTCGGCGGCGGCCGCGATCGCAAGGCGTGCCTCGTGCAACCGACGCGGGACACGGCCGGTGCGCCCCGTGAGCGAGTTACGGTCGGCGTCGAGGTCGGCGCGGCGGGCCTGCGCGGGCCAGCCTTTCTTGCGCAGGCCCGCCTGCTCGTCTGCCAGCTCCTCGAGCGTGGCGGGCAGCTCGCCGAGGAATGTCCGCGCGGCGGTCTGCGCGGCGGCGAAGTCGGCTGCTGTCGCCGGGTCGATGCCGAGGTCGATGGTGCTCGCGGCGAAGCGGTTGCGACGGTCCCGGGCGGTGTCGCGGGCGCCCTGGGCGGCTTCGATCTCGGCTTTGAGGCGCTCGATGGTGTCGCCGCCGGCAGCGCGTCGCGCCTCTTCGACACCGGCGATTTCGCCCTTGAGCCGGGTCTGCTCCTTGCGGGCAGCGCGGGTGCGCTCTGTGAGCAGCGGGCGGGACTCAAGCGCGGTGCGTGTGGCGACGTCGAGCAGTCGGTCACGGGTGCGCAGCTGCCACAGCAGGAATGGTGTGTCGCCGGTGCGAGTGGCGCCGAATGTGTCGATGAGTCTCTCGTCGGCGTGGGCCTGTCCGCGCTCGTCCCACAGCTGTGGCAGCCGCGCAAGGGTGTGCTGCTTCGCCGCGGCGGTCTGCATCTCCTGATAGGACGCGTCGAGGTCGTCGAAATGCTTGGCGGCGTTGTCGGCGGCGACGTAGGTGGCGGGCTGCTCGAGGACCATCGCCTTGTACAGCCCGTCGACGGTGCGGACCTGCTGCCCAGCCTGGATGCGGGCGAGCAGCCGCAATGCCTTGGCGCCGTCTCCTCCGGCGCCGATGCCGAGCCGGTCGAACAGCCGCTGCGCGAACTCGGTGTAGGAGGTCGCGACGAACATCGACGGCCAGCGGGTCTTCAGAGTGCCCTTGTCGAACTTGGCCGCAGCGAGCGGCTCGAGCTCGCGCAGGTCGAGACGCCCTTCGAGGGTGGCCATCTTCATCATGACGTCCTTGGACGCGACAGCGCCACGCGACACGTGGTAGGCACGTAGCACCGTGAGTCGGCGGCCGCCACCATCGGCGAACGTCAACGCGATCGCGCCCCAGGTGGGACCGTCGACGCCACGCAACACCTTGTCGGTGAGCGCTCCGGTGCCGGCTTCACGGCTGTCGTCGGTCTTGCCGCGCAGGTAGGTGAGCAGGTTGCGCTGCTCCGAGTTGCGGGCTCGGCCGGCAGCCGCATCGTTGGAGGCGCCGTTAAACGGGGTGTCCGACGGCATCATCAGCGCGAGATAGGCGTCGAGGACGGTCGATTTCCCGGTGCCGGACGCGCCAGAGACCAGGGTCGCTTCCGCGTCGAACTCGATGAGAGTGCAGCCGTGGAACCCGCCCCAGTTGACCAGCTGCATCGACTCGGCAATCCATTGGGTCTCGCCGGTCTCGGTCGGATCAGGCAGCAGCGCCGGTTGGCTCATGCGCACCGTCCTGTCGTGTCGGTGTCGTCGTCAGCTGCGTCGATCCAGCCGAGGTCCTCCCCAGGGCCGGTGCTGTTGGCCGTGGGCTCGGCGCCGAAGTCGAGTTGGGCCGCGAGGGTGCGGTTGCCCGCGTCGGCTGCGGGGATCTGGCCGTTGAGGGTGAGAAGGGTGTCCAGGAGCTCCTGCAGGCGCTGCAGCGGCAAGAGGACTTCGATGACGGGGGCGACACGCAGCCGCTGTTCATCCGCGGTCTTGAGTAAGATGCCGGAGCGCTGCAGCGACACGATCGCGTTCTCGACCTTGCGGGCATCGCCGGAGCGGTCGTTGGCACCCGGCGGGCGGAAGTGCGCAACGGCGTCGAGAAGCTCTTCGCGGTCGACGAGGACCGCGTCCGTACCGTCGGCGCGTTCGGACCGGAACCGTTGCCGGAGGAAGATCAGCAGAATGGTTTCTTCGCGGGTATGCGCGACGTCGTGCAGCAGTGTGGGAAAGCGCCCGTCGCCTTCGGGGACAGCTTGACGCTTGAACGCGATCTGGGCGTGCAGATCGACGTGCAGGTCGAGGAACAGGTCGTTGAGCCGGGACCGCAATGGAACCTGAGCGTCTATGAGGGTGCGCCATTCGGCGGGGTTCTGCTCGGCACTGATGTAGCGGTGTTTGAGGAGGTACACGAGGGTACGGCGCTGCTCATAGGTGAGGGTGCCTTCGTCGCCTTCGAACAGCGACACGCTGCGGCCGTCGACGTCGACATCCTCAACGACGCCGGGTCCGCTGATGAACGCGTCGCTGCCAGCGTCGTCGAACTCGTCGTCGAACTCGTCGTCGGGGTCCAGATCGTCGGGGTCGAGATCGTCGGCCAGGCCCGTCATGACAGGTTCGGGGACGGCCATCGGTTTCTGCTCGCTGTAATCGTCAGTAAGCCGCTGGGCCGGCTGGCTGGTGCTGCGGTCACCGTAGGTGGCGCCGGCTGTGGCGGTCATGGGCTGACTCCTTCGGCGAGGACGTCGGCGGCGGCCGTGCGCAGCGGCAGGACCGGCATGGCGAAGACGCGGCGGGCACCGTCAGGGCGGACCGCTTCCACGCGTTCCTCCCGTGCGAATGCGGCCACGTGCGCTCCGGCGTCGGTGATGTCGCTGTCGGGGCTGTCGGGGCTGTCGGCCCGGGCACCGAGGAACAGGTGGATGAGTCCGAGGAGTTCGACGGGCCGACGCAGGTCGTCCGGGAATGCCGCGAACACTGCCGCGATGCTGTCGACCTCGCCGACGGCCGTGGCGGCGATGAGCTCTTGGCCGAGTCGGGTGAGGGTGGGGCCGCCCTGGTTGCGGATGGCGTCGAGGTCTAGTACGGGCGGGACGGTGTCGGAGACTTCCTCCAGCGGCGGTGGCAGGGCGTCTTCGGCGGGGTCCCAGAAACGTTCTCGCAGGTGCTTGACGTCAATTTTCGCGGGTACGACTTCGATGCCGACCCTGGAGCGTGGGCCGGCGGCGCGCATCCAACTCGCGAGCTGCAGGTTGATCTGCCGCAGGGTGACGTCGAGTTCCCGGTCATGGACGACGTTGTAGTGGACGATGTGGTCGCGCAGCGTCGCGGACAAGCGTTGCCGCTGGGTGAGGACGTCACGGATGCCCTCCTGGATAATCTTCACTGTGCGGCGGAACTCGCGCTGCTCGGCGGGCGTGAGTGCCTGCGCGAACGGGTGCGTAAGGATGATGTCGAGGTCGCGGCGCAGGTCGACCAGCAGCGGCTCGTCCCGCAGCAGTGTGAACGCACCCTCGAACGCACGCCCTTCAGCGGTGAGCTTCATCAGCGAGTCGGACTTCGCGAGGTAGTCGTCGATGACCTCGACGATGGGACGGGTTTCACCCCGGAAGTCGCTGATGATCTGCTGGTGCATCGCGGCGACGGCTTCCTCGACGCGCTTGAAGTCGCTGGGCAACTGCCCGATGAGCGACAACAGATTCGTGTAGCCGTCAAGCATCTGGTCGTTGGTAGCAGGTTGGATGTCGCCGCCGGCTTCGAGACGGTCGCGTTCGGCGGTCAGCTCGGCGATCTGTGCGTTGAGCCGTTCGATGCGCGTCTGCCGGTCGGGGTTCGCTTCGGTGGCGAAGCGGCGGACGACGTCGAGGATGGTGTGGATGCGAGACTCGCTGATGAGGGTGCGGTCGCGGGCAAGGGACTGGACGAGGTCGAGCGCTTCGAGGGTGTACGAGGTAAGTGTGTAGTGCTCGGCGCCGTCGTCGTCGCGGGTGCGGACGAGCCAGTTGTGACTGAGCCATTGCATGCACAGGGCCCGGCCCACACCGTCGGGGACAGGCTCGCCAGCGAGACGGAGCTCGTCGAAATAGTTGTCGACCTGCTGGTGCAGGCGCTCGGCAGCGACAGCGCGCTGGTCACGGGTGAACGTCGTGCGGAAGACAGCGAGGACCAACGGCGCCCACTTGCGATCGAGCAGCCGCAGGGTCGGCTTGTCGAAGGCGTCACGGACTCGCGCGAGCTCGGCGAGGATGTCGCTCACGTCGGCCGCCTTCCTGTTCCGGTATCGGTATCGGTATCGGTACACGGTAGATGCTGTATCCGACAGTTCCACGGACATCGACTGGCCGCCGTGCGCACTGCGCACTCCTCCCGATACACCTGCCGGAAGGGCGCGCATCCGTGATCGATCTATGGTGGGCCCTCGTGGAGCCCGTTCGGGATCTTGTCTGGTACAGGCGGCGTGTGGCCTTCGTGACGGCTTGCGGCGTGGGTGGGCGCCTGCTGCCAGGTCGGGACCGTCGGGACTTCGGAGCTGTCGGATTCGGATGAGGAGCGGGACGTGGTCGAGCCGCTTCTGCCCGCGCCGAAGAAGGACCGCCGTCCGAAGAAGCACCAGCCGCCGGGAAATCGTCGACGCAATCCTGTAGGTGACGCACAACGGCTGCGTGTGGCGGGCGCTGCCGGCGGGATTCCCTCCCTGGCCCAGGTTCTACGATTTCTTCCGCACGTGGGAGGACAGCGGTGTCACGAAGAAGCGCCACGACGCGGTACGCGACCAAGTCCGCCGGAGCTGGGTAGCAGCGACTGGACGAACGCCGCATGGGTCTTGTTGAGCAGCCGTCTGGATTCCGCCGCGATCGTGTCGAACGCCAGCGACGACTTCCCCGATCCAGATACCCCGGTGAATATCGTGATCTTGCGTTTGGAGATGTCGACATCGACATCGACATCGACATCGACGCCGTCGAGGTTGTTCTGCCGGGCGCCGCGGACGCGGATGACGTCGTGGATGATGATCCCGCTCTCCCTGATCGTCGGATGGCGGGCAGTGCGTGGTCCGATCAGCTTCGGTCGCCGGCCCAGGAGCGCCCGCCCTCGACCCACTCGACGAGTTGGATGACGACGCCGTTCGGGTCGGTGACCTGGAACAGCCGCTCGCCCCACTCCTCCTCCTGCATCGGCATCGTGATCGGCACCCCTTCCCGACGCAGTCGCGCCTCCTGCGCGGCAAGGTCGGCCACGACCAGGGCGACGATCACGCCGGCCGCGGATTGGTCGCGCAGACCCTCGGGTAGCACCTCGATCCCTCGCCGCAGCAGCACGATGTCGACGGCGGCATCGTCACGGCCCAGGGAGACGAAACCTTCGGCGACGACCCTCTCCCGGTATCCGAAGTGATCGACGAGGAAGTCGCGGGAGGCTGCGACGTCGTCGACCGTCAATGAAAGGGTGGTGGATGTGACCTGCATCAGGACTCCTCGACTTGCCGGCAAAGAACTCTGTACACGGTACTCTGTACGTCGTACAACGTAGGCGAGGGGCGAGCGATGCCCGCTTACCGAAGCGGTTCAGGTGATCCAGCTCGCACGTTGGCGCTGCTGTGGCGCGAGCCCGGGTTCGGGCAGTCGGCGCGCGGACCCAAGCAGGGACTGTCCGTCGACAGGGTCGTCGACGCCGCGATCACGCTGGCCGACACGGCTGGCCTGGACGGGCTGTCCATGCGCAGCGTCGCCCGTGCCGTCGACGTCTCAACGATGGCGCTGTACACCTACGTCCCCGGCAAGGCTGAACTTGTCGACCTCATGCTCGACGCCGTATACCTCCGCATGGAACGCCTCCCGGTCGACAGGAAGTCCTGGCGGTCCCGGCTCACCGCCATCGCCGAACAGAACCGGGCCCTGTTCGACATGCACCCGTGGATCGCCGACGTATCCACCGCCCGGCCACCCCTCGGGCCCGGGCTCATGGCGAAATATGAGTACGAACTGTCCGCGTTCAACGGCTTGGGCCTTGACGACGTCGCCATCGACGACGCCCTCACCTACCTGCTCACCTTCGTCCAGGCCGCAGCCCGGGCGGCCATCAGCACCCGGGCGTCACAGCTCGACAGCACGATGAGCGACGAACAATGGTGGGCCGCCAACGCACCCCTGCTGGCCCGCGTGTTCGACTCGACCGCCTACCCCACTGCGGCCCGAGTCGGCACTGCCGCCGGCGCCGCCCATGGCAGCGCCTATCACCCCGACCACGCATACCAGTTCGGCCTGGCCCGGGTACTCGACGGGCTAGCCGCCCTCATAGGTGGACAGCAGGCCAGCGCCGGCCGCTAACCACACTCGTGCCGCACCCTGGCCAACCAGCCGCGTCACAGAGTCGAAAGATCGAAT
>NZ_CAUVXO010000130.1:7272-12641 GCF_963555865.1 Protofrankia sp. Cr1 | reverse complement strand
TGCTCACTCGCTGCTCACTCGTCCCCCACCATCGTCGCCAGCCATCGTCCCCGACCACGTCGTCCCGATCGTAGTGACGATTATGTTCCGTTCTGTCCGCCGACGTGGGTAACCCGCCGCTTGGCCGCGGCGGCCAGCCATCGGGACCCGGCCACGGGCTCGTTGGAACTCTGCTTCGGTGGGCGTCAAGGCCGGCGGTCCTGCCGTCCGTGGTGGACGGGACTGCGACGGATCTGTCGCCGTCATCCTGGACCAGGTATCATGTGGCAAGATCCCTGTCCGACAAAACACCGGCTGGATGCAACGGAGGTGTGCGTTGGCTGTCACGCCTCCCGTCAACGCTGTCACACATCTCGTCAGTGTTGAGGGAATCGGTGATGTCGGGGTCGATGACATTGCCGCCGATTTTCTGAACCGCGCCGGGCCGATGTCGCCGATGAAGCTCCAGAAGCTGGTGTACTACGCTCAGGCATGGCATCTGGTCCGCTACAGGCACCCACTTTTCCCGAATGGTATCGAGGCGTGGCGGCAGGGCCCGGTCGTGCGTCATCTGTATGACCAGCATCGTCGGCAGTATCTGGTGCGTTCCTGGCCGTCCGGCAGCGCAGGTCGGGTTATTGGTCGGGCCGCGGAGACGGTTTCCTGGGTGGTGCAGCGGTACGCCGGTTTCGCTGCTCGTGAACTGTCCGAGCTGACGCACGCCGACCTCCCCTGGCGTCAGACCCGCGCCGGGTTGGACGAGTCGGCGCGTTCCAGCCGATCGATTTGCCCCGAGTTGATGCGGGAGTACTACGGGCGCCATCACATGACCGTGGCGGACGCGGTGGCCGACGTCGTGGCCAGCACCCGGCTGGAGGGTGTGGAACTCCCCGGGGATGTGCTGGCTGAACTAGTCGAGGTGGCCAACGGCCGGCGGTCGGCCGATGATGCGGTGGCGGCGCTGATTGCGTCGCGCCGTGGACGACGCTGACCCGTACTGCTGGCCCGGTTCTCCCTGCCTGCGTAATCTTCTCGATATCCGGGACGCGGACGAACTTGCCGCGGTCGAAGCGGAAATCGTCGCCATACGTGATGTGGAGCTGCGTCGTGCAATATTGCCGGGGCTTTACGATTTCGACCATCTTCGGCAGTTCCACCGCGTCCTGTTCAGCGACGTCTATCCGTGGGCCGGCGAGATTCGCGTGGTCGATATCGGACGGCCCATTCTCTTTGCGCACTGGCGGTTCGTCGCGGACGCTGCGGACGACGTCTTCGCCAGACTGGCCGCGGACGCATATCTTGTCGGCTTATCGCACGGCCGGATGGTCGAGTGCGTTGCGAGATATCTCGGCGAGGTGAATGCGTTGCACCCCTTCCGAGAGGGCAACGGCCGTGCGCAGCGTGCCTTCTTCCGTCAACTCGCAGCCGCGGCCGGGTGGCGTCTGCGCTGGGACCAGGTGAGCCGGGACGAGAACGACCGCGCCTCGGCCCGGAGCCTGGTAGGTGACGACGCGGCCCTGGAAATCCTGATCGGCCGGATCCTCGAACCGCTCGGATGAAAGCTGTTTTCCATACTCAGTGGACTGCATCAATCCACCTCATGCCAGCCCCTGAATGAACACCGTACTAATGGAAAAATCGGCTACTGGACTAGAAGAAGGGTATCGCCGCAGGTCAGCGGTGATATGGGAGTCCAGTTACCAAGATCCCCCTATTGTCGGTCGCTCTTAGTAGCCGCCGCTTCCAGGTGGGTGGCCCGCCCGGGACGGGGATGGCAGGTCCGGTCGGTCATGCCTGTCGTGACCCGACCGCCGCTACTCCTCCCGCGGTCCACTGGGGAAGGGCGCCGGCATCTGACGGCCTCGTCCGGCGGGTTCCGAGCCCGACTTTCTCCGGCTGGGAGAGGGGAAGGAAGGAGGTACAGTGGGTTTCAACCGCCCTATGTCGGTTGCGCCGATATTGGCCAGCAGAACCTCCCGGGCGGTGGCTTCGTCAAGTCCCCACAGGTCAATCCCGACGATCGTGTTCAGCAGGCTGGGGAGGGGCGTTTCCTCGACCCGGACCGGGATGGTCCGACGTGTGGCCCGGCTTTGATCGCCACGCCAGGCAGCCTGCCATTCGGCTCGCTCGAACTGGGATCTGACGAATGCCCGGGAAACGATGGCCAAGATGCGGCGTGACGAGCTGAAAGCATGCTCGATATCTATGATCCAATTGCTTCCGGGGATGACATCCCAGGCTTGAATACGAACTCGATAGCCTACGTTCTCGAGCTGGAACGCTACCCATTCCGCCCAGTCTCTGTCTTTTTCGGCATAGCTTATGAAAAAATCTTCCGTGAACTCCTCCGGAATCGTCCGAATCTTACGTTCGAACCGCAGAAGGAGCTTGCGGCGCTCGGTCTCATCCAGTGGGACCTGCCGAGTGATTTTTTGCTTTGTAAGATAGCCGGTGAGCTGCTCGCTGGCTGCAAGAATTGTTCCGCTGCTGTTGGGGCGGTCGCCGATCGTGGCGAGCCACTCTTCATACGCGTAGAAAGGCGTATATGGGACCTCGACTTCTCCCCAGTGTTGGTCACGTGCGTTTCCGTCAAGGCCCTTCAAGAGGTAATCAAGGCGGATTCTTGCCAGGTCCCGACTCGCCTCCAGCTTCACTCTTTCACTGTCTTCGACGCGCATCGGGACCGGCCAGATTGTAATGTCTCGCTCGCCACGCTGCCTTCTTACGGACTCCGCCACCGCCGCAGTTCCAACGATACTCTGTGTGCTGAAGGTGAAGCAGGCGACAAGAACGTCGGGTAGTTGGACCGTGCAGATGCCGGCGGTGTCGCTGAGACCGGTCCGACTGTCGATGAGGACATAGTCGAACTGGGCGGTCATGCTCTGCTTCATTGCCTCGACAAATGCGCCGCCACCGAGCTTGTCGTAGAAGTTGGACCAGTCGAAAGAATTGACCTTGGCGCCGTACGCGTCGTCCTGGCGTCCCGCCGACAGGAGCGAGAGGACACCGCCGCGCTCGAAGTCCCATCGCAGGGAAACGGTATGGTTGAGCACATCGGCGTAGGGCTCGTGCCAGCCGGGCGACGGGTCGCCCTGCGTGTCAAGGGTGGCCAGCGCATAGTCCCAGACCATGTCCATCACACCCGTCGAACCAGCCAGCTCGGGGTCGACGAGGAATGGATGGAAGTACCGGTGCAGGCCGGGGGCCTCAAGATCCCAGTCCACGACAAGCACCCTGCAGCCGTTGCTTGCAAGGATCCAGGCGATGTTCGCCAGCGCCATCGTCCGACCGGACCCACCCTTGTACGAGTAGAATGTGATGATCACACCTGGCTGGCGATCGGCGGTCATGAGCCCACCATAGAGCCGTTGAGCTGTGGTCGTGGGACGTATTGATCGGTCGCCGCCGTTCGGCTCGAATCGGCCTCGCCCAACAGCAGCTTCTGCAGGTAGACGAGGACCTCTACCAGAATGCGGCGAAACTCCTCCGGACTGTGTATCCTGGCGTGGAAGCTCTGGTCCGGTCTCCTGGTCTTCTTGGGAAAGACCGTTTTCGGTTCGGGGACGCCGACGGCTGACTGCGTGTCGGTAACGTTCCAGTTAATCATGACCGCGCTGTTGGGGTCGAAACGGTTGTCATAGGTGCGAAGGGCTCCCGCGCGGTCTGGTAGATCCGTGACACGCGGGTCCACCAGCAACACCACCAGTTCATTCTCCCGGTCCGCGTCATCAAGGCGTTCAACGAGATGACCGTCCAGTTTTTCCGGGTAGGGTGTCATCTTCTGATCGATTGCAACGGCGGCAGCGAGGCGGACCAGTGGTTCGGCGTCGTGCGGAAGAAAGGGCGACCAGTCCGTCGGACGGGTTCCGTAGTAGGGGTCGGGGTCGGATTTCCGGGCCAGTTCAGTGGCGGTTCCCGATGCGACGACGAAATGTACATGGTGAGGTCCGGTCGTGTTGTCGGAATCCCCTGTACCACCCGGTGCGCTCGGTGAAGCCGGCATCTTCGCGAAGGCGTTCCTCGTTGTCTCCAGTTCTGGTGGCGGGGCTGCCGGGGCCAGCGTGTACTCGTCTGTGTTCTTTTTTATCTCCAGGACGATTGCGCTCAGGATCTGGTCGTAGCCGAGCGCCAGGGAAGGGTCCTTCTTGTTCTTCACGATCTTCATGAGGCCGAGTTTCTTGTACTCGATGCCGTACTCGGTGAATTCGCGGTATTGGACTGCACCCGCGACCTCGGGTAAGCGCAGGTCGCTCGGGGGCTCCCAGAGAATCGGAGGTTCCCAGAGAAGTGGGAATATGAGCGGTGGGGTTTTGCCGTTTACGGCCTTCGCCGCGTCCAGCCGGTCGGAGAACGCCTGCCACTCCCGGCCGCAGAACTCGCTGTTGAAGTAGCGTGGCGAGTACAGCGGCACGAAGGCCTGGCAGTGGGCGAGTTCGTCGGCGATCGTGTCCGCCCAGCGAGTACCGGATCGCATGTCCACGTCCTGAAAGCCGATGACGCTGGGGTCCAGGGTCGTTTTCCGGGTGAGCTCGTCACAGAGATCGAGGTAGAAGTCGCGCACCCAGCCCCCCACTCCGTCAGTATGGGCGTAGCTGAGGAAGAACATGCTCACAGACACGCTCCGTTAAAACCGTTACGCTGAGTTGATGACGCCGGCCGTAGCCTGTACACGTCACCTGCGTAGGCATTCGGCTGCGGGCAGCATACTGGGCCGGATTTCGGCGGATCGGTGGGGCAGGTGCGGATCAGCTGCGGATCAAGCCTGGATCAGGCAGGGCCGTGACGGACGGTCACGGTCTGCCGTGGCCGTAGAGTGGGCCGGGTGCAGGAGACGTCGTCCACGGACGGGGATGGGACTACCGAGGCGGCGGGTGGGCGGCCCGGGGCGCCACTAGCTGCTGTTCGGTCGCGCAAAGCGGTGGCCACGCTGCTCGGCACCGGTTTCGCGGTCGTCACCGTCGACGTGATCACGAAGATCATTGTGGTGGCGCACCTGTCCGACCGGGCGCCGATCGATCTGGTGCCGGGCGTGCTCGATCTCCGCCTCACGCGCAATCCCGGTGCCGCCTTCAGCCTCGCCGGTGGCGCGACGGTCTTGTTCAGCCTGGTGGCCGTCGCGGTTGTCGCGGTCATCGCGCGGACCGCCCGGACCTTGAAGTCCACGCCGTGGGCGATCGTTCTCGGGCTGCTGCTCGGTGGTGCGCTTGGCAACCTCACGGACCGGATCTTCCGCGCGCCCGCTCCGTTGCGCGGGCATGTCGTCGACTGGATCCACCTGCACCACTGGCCGGTTTTCAACGTCGCGGACTCGGCGATCGTGATCGGCGGAATCCTCGCGGTCATCCTGGGAGCACGCGGTATCGGCCTGGACGGGCAGCGCGCGACGGACG
>NZ_CAUVXO010000130.1:3107-6640 GCF_963555865.1 Protofrankia sp. Cr1 | reverse complement strand
CGGTGACCAGCAGTGGGTGCCCAGTGAAGGTGACCAGTAGTGGGGGATCAGCGGTGAGCGCAGGGGACAGACGCACGCTGCCGGTTCCCGACGGGCTGGACGGCCTGCGCCTGGACGCCGCCATCGCCCGGATGTTCGGGTTGTCCCGGACGGCCGCCGCGGCGCTCGTGGATGACGGCTACGCCAGTGTCAACGGCACGGTGCGGGGCCGGTCCGATCGGGTGACCGGCGGCGCGTGGCTCGACGTCGAACTGCCGGCGCCGCCGGCTCCGGTTCAGATGGAGGCAACCCCGGTGCCCGGCTTGGAGGTGATCCACGACGATGGTGACATCGTGGTCGTGGGCAAGCCGGTGGGCGTCGCCGCTCACCCCGCTCCCGGGTTCAGCGGACCGACCGTGATCGGTGGGCTCGCCGCGGCCGGCTACCGCATTGCGACCAGCGGTGCGTCCGAGCGTCAGGGTGTGGTCCACCGCCTGGATGTCGGCACAACGGGAATCATGGTGGTCGCGAAGAGCGAGCACGCCTACACCGTGTTGAAGCGTGCCTTCCGGGAGCGGGAGGTCGAAAAGATCTACCGGGCTCTGGTGCAGGGGCATCCGGATCCATCCAGGGGAACGGTCGACGCACCGATCGACCGGCACCCGCGCAAACCAGGCCTGTTCGCCGTCGTTGCGGATGGTAAACCCAGCGTTACCCACTATGACACCGAAGAGGCGTTCCGGGCCGCGTCCCTGCTGTCGGTGCGGCTGGAGACCGGTCGGACCCATCAGATCCGGGTGCACATGTCGGCGTTGCGGCATCCCTGCGTCGGTGATCTCGCCTATGGCGCCGACCCGGTTCTCGCCGGCCGGCTCGGGTTGACCCGGCAATGGCTCCATGCCGCGCAGCTGTCCTTCGCTCATCCCGCGGACGGTCGGTGGATGACGTTCACCAGCCCCGATCCAGCCGATCTGGCGGAGGCGGTGTCCCTCCTCCGCCAGCAGTCATGATCACTTCCGAGGATTAGAGCGCCCGGCGGCGCAGGTCCACGTCCCGTGGCGCAGGTCCACCGCCGCGATGGGTTGCTCATGCGGGCGCGGGGGCACGTTCCGTCCGCGACCGAAACCCCGTGGGAGGACTGTGATGAGCACGACGACAGCACCGGTCAGATCCGCGAACGGTCACCGCACGCTGCGTCTCGGCCAGCGTGTCGCGACCCCGCAGGAGCGGGCCGAGCGTGGAAAGGCGGCGCGGGCCACGGCTCCCCGTTCCAGCCATGGCGAGTTCTCCCCGTCGTCACGGCGACCCGACCCGGTGGATGTGATCGAGAAGCAGTCTGCCACCCGAGTGCCCGAACTGGTGCCGATCCGGTACGGGCGGATGATGGAGTCGCCGTTCCGGTTCTTCCGGGGCGCAGCGGCGATCATGGCTGGTGACCTTTCCAGGACACCACGGACCGGGATCACCGCACAGCTGTGCGGTGATGCCCACCTGGTGAACTTCCGTCTGCTCGCATCACCCGAGCGGCGCCTGACGTTCGATATCAACGACTTCGACGAAACTCTGCCCGGCCCATGGGAGTGGGACGTCAAACGGCTGGCGGCCAGCTTCGTCATCGCGGGCCGGCAGAACGGTTTCACCGCTGCCGAAAGGCGGTCGGTGGTCACGACCATGGTGCGTTTCTACCGGGAGTGGATGCGCCGGTTCGCCGAGATGACCAACCTCGCGGTCTGGTACGCGCGGATCGATGTGGAACAGCTCGAGTCCGAATTTCGGGACCGGCTTACCAAATCCCGGCGCCGGCGGGTCAAGCGTACGATGAACAGCGCCCGTACCCGCGACAGCCTGCGGGCGTTCAACAAGCTCACCGTGGTCCTCGACGGCGAGCGCCGGATCGCCTCGGACCCGCCGCTGCTCGTTCCGATCATGGAGCTGCTCCCCGGCGTGCAGGGCGATGTCCTCGCCGAGCAGCTCAACCGGGTGATCGAGGAGTACCGGGACTCACTGCAGGCGGACCGCCGTGCCCTGCTCGACCAGTACCGGCTGGTCGACGTCGCCCGGAAGGTCGTCGGGGTCGGCAGTGTCGGTACCCGTTGCTGGATTGTCCTCATGCTCGGCCGGGACGACCAGGACCCGCTGTTCCTCCAGGTGAAAGAAGCCGACACGTCGGTGCTCGCCGATTACCTGCCGGCGAGTGAGTACACCAACCAGGGGGAACGCGTCGTCTCCGGTCAACGGCGCATGCAGGCGGCCAGCGACATCTTCCTCGGTTGGCACCAGGGGACCGGGATCGACGGCCAGACACGATACTTCTACGTCCGTCAGCTGTATGACTGGAAGGGCGTCGTACAGGTCGACGAGATGCCGCCAGACGGCATGCGGTCGTTCGCGGAACTGTGCGGGGCGACGCTGGCCCGCGCCCACGCCCGGTCGGGGGACCGGATCGCCATCGCCTCCTACCTCGGCCGCACCGACGTCTTCGACCGGGCGCTCGCAGACTTCGCCGAGGCGTACGCCGACCAGAACGAGCGTGACCATGCCGCGCTCGTCGAAGCGGTGAAGTCCGGTCGAGTCACCGCGGAGTCCATCGACTGACCGCTCGTCCGCTCGAAGATGATTTTTCGAGCTTTGTTTGGTCGAATCGACGTTTTTGATCGCACAAACCTCGAAAGATCGTCCGGATGGGCAGGCTGGCGGCGGCGTGCTGAGGATCATGAGCACGCCGCCGCCGGCATGAGTCCGGGTAGGCCGCTTCCATGTCGTGACAGTCACAGAGGAGGATGGTCGCGGGACGGACGATACGGCAGGCGTCGGGCGATATGAAGGTTGTGGTGCCCGGCGACCGCCACCGGCCGTCACCAACGACGACACGAGACGACTTGAGGAGCCCCTGCGGTGAAGTTGGCGATGGGCACCCGGGAGGTCTTCGACGCGGAGAGCCTGCTTGAGGAATACCTCGGTCCGCGCAAGCGGGGCCTGCGTTATGCCTACCCGTACTACGATGGGCTCGCCACCAACGGTGACCCCGACCTGCTGTGCACGGGGGACCTGCTCGCCCCCTGTCTGCTCGGCGTCCAGGTGGACGTCGACCGGATGCACACACTGACCGCGCTGACGCCGTTACTGCAACGCGCGCTGGACAAGCTTCCGCCAGGGATCGAATTGATCGAGGCCGACGAGGTCACACTCGATCTTGTGGCGGCCCTGTACGACCCGCTCGACGACCCCGACGTGTCCGACCGTGACGTCAAGGGTTCGCTGATCGCGAAGGTCCTGCACCGCAAGCGGCCCGGACTGGTCCCGCTGTTCGACTCGAAAGTCAGGGTCTTCTACCAGCACGAGCGGTGCATCCCACCGGCGCCCCGTGACGGCCGATCCTGGCGTGAGTACATGCAGCTGCTGGTCAGGGCGATGCAGTACGACCTGCGGGAGAATGCTGAGGAGTTCCGTCGGTTGTCCGCGCTGGTCCCCGACAGCGGACCGCCCCTGACGCCGTTGCGCATCCTCGACATCGTCGTGTGGATGAGCAGCGCGGTCTGACCGCTGCCGCCGGC
>NZ_CAUVXO010000130.1:0-2895 GCF_963555865.1 Protofrankia sp. Cr1 | reverse complement strand
GTGAAGTCATGGTGGTGAGGCGGTCGTGGTGAGGCGCAACAGGGCACCTTCGGGCTGCCTGCCCTCTGTCGTCGTCCTGCCGCTGCGGGTGGCGCGCAGGGTTGCCATGGGTAGGGCGCGCGTCCGTGAGGAGATCGGGCGCGGTGTCGCACTGCGCGGTCGGGTCTGGAACGGCATCGCCGACCTCCCCTTCGAGGGAGTCGTCGTGGTCGGCATGGACGGCCGGGTGGCCGCCGTCGGGCCGCAGGACTCGGTGGTGCTGCCGGACGGCCTGCGGATGATCGACTGCGCCTGGATCGGACCGGGCGTCACCGACGCCCATGTTCATCTTGCGGCGACCGCCACATCTGGACACGATGAGCTTCGTGCTGGACTCGTCGCTGTCCGCGACCTCGGTTCCCCGGTCGAGAGGCTGGCCCACTGGCGTGTCGCAGCGCCGATCGTCGTGGTCGGGGCGGGTCCCCGGGTGGTGGGTGCCCCGGACCCACCACCGCATCCTGATCCGCACGGGGACGGGCTGGCAGTCGTCGACAGCCCCGCGCTCGCCCGGCGGGCCGTCACGAGTCTTGCGGCGGATGGTGTCGATCTCATCAAGGTGTGTCTCGGGGGTGGCGAGGGCACCGCACCGTCGCGACGATCGCCCTTGCACTACAGCGAGCTCGAGGTCGTGGTGAAGGCCGCGCATGCGGCCGGGCTCCCGGTGACCGCGCACGCGTTGACCGTCTCGGCGGTGGAGCTGGCGCTGCGGGCGGGCGTGGATGAGCTTGCCCACGTTCCGCTGGAACCGTTGCCGCCCGAGACCGTCGACCGGATCGCCGCCGCCGGCGTGCCGGTCGTGTCGACCCTGCAGTGCCATGCCGGGGCAGGCCCCGCACCCGGGCGCAATGCCGCGCTGCTCCATCGCGCCGGAGTGCCCCTGCTCTACGGCACTGATGCGGGCGGTGCGGGTAACCGTCCGCCCGGGGTTGACCCGCGGGAGCTCGACCGGCTTGCCTACGCCGGGCTGGGGCGCCTCGGCGCGTTGCGTGCGTCGACCTCCGGCGCGGCCCGGGCAGCTGGGTTTGACGGCCAGCGGCCGTCGGGGCGTATCGAGGTCGGTGGGTATGCGGCCGTGGTCGGCCTGCCTGCCGACCCGCTGGTCGAACCCGCGGCCTGGCGTCACCCGAGCGTGGTGGTCAACGGCCAGCGAATCATCACGGCGTAATGTTCACGAATGTGAAGCTTTCCGTCCTGATGCCGGTGTTCAACGAGCAGGCCACGCTCGCGTCCGCGGTCAAGCGGGTGCTGGACGTCACCTATCCCTGCGAGGTCGAGCTCGTGGTGGTCAACGACGGCAGCACGGACGGGACGCGGGCGATCCTCGACTCCGTCGATGATCCCCGGGTCGTTGTCGCCCACCAGTCCGTGAACCGTGGCAAGGGCGCGGCGGTCCGCACTGCGAGCCAGCTCGCGACCGGTGAATACCTGGTCATCTGCGACGCGGATCTTGAGTATGCGCCTGAGGAGATCCCGGCGCTACTCGAACCGGTAATCACCGACCAGGCCCGGGTCGTCTACGGCTCGAGGACGTTCAGCAGTAACACCGCGTACTCGTTCTGGTATGTGATGGGTAACAAGGCGGTTACGCTTGCGGCGAACATCCTGTTCGACAGCTACATCTCGGACCTGGAGACCTGCTTCAAGCTGATGCCGACCAGTCTGTACCGGGAGCTGGACGTCGCCCGGGTCGGCTTCGGGATGGAGGCCGAGGTGACCGCCAAGCTGCTTGCCCTCGGTATCCGACCGTTCGAGGTCCCGATCAGCTACCAGGCCCGCACCCGGGCGGAAGGCAAGAAGCTGACCTGGAAGGACGGGGTCGAGGCGCTGTGGATACTGGGCTCGATCCGGGTCCGTGGCCGGGCGCGGGTCCGCTGACAGGCGAATGCGACAATGGGCAGCGTGCTGAGCTACGCCGTGCGTGGGCTCACCCGCCGGCACGGCGTCGGTGAGCATGCTGTCCTCGCCACATGTGACCTCGACCTCGACATCGAACGTGGCGAGGTGTTCGGAGTGCTCGGGCCGAACGGGGCCGGAAAGACCACGCTGGTGCGCCAGCTCATGGGGCTCATCCGGCCGGATGCCGGGTCGATCGAGATGTTCGGATGGGACGTCGTCTCCCGGCCGGACATCCCGCCCCGGCTGGCGGCCTACCTCGGTCAGGGCGACACGGCCCTGGCGGACCTCCCGGTGAGCGTCGCTGTGGAGACGACCGCCCGTCTGCGCGGGCTGGGCCGTCCCGCAGCCCGCGCGGCACGGACGGCCGTCATCGACGAACTCGGGCTCGCGCCGATCGCGGGTCGACCGTTGCGGCACCTGTCCGGTGGCCAGCGCAGGCTGGCCTCGGTTGCCTGCGCCCTGGTCGGCCACCGCGAGGTGCTCGTCCTGGACGAGCCCACGACCGGGCTTGACCCCACCGGCTCGGCGGGCGGTGTGGTCGGCGCTGCAACGGCGCCGGGACACCGCGGGCGTCACCGTGGTGCTGGTCACGCACAACGTCCTGGAAGCGGAGTCCGTCCTGGACCGCGTCGCCGTCCTCGAGGCCGGTCGGGTGATCGCCTGCGACACCCCCGGGCGGCTCAAGGCGTCGGTGAGTGATGACGTCCGGCTGGACCTGGTCTGGCGGTTCGAGCCGCCCGGCGACGATCCGATCATCGCGCGCCTCGCTCAGCAGGCCGAGATCACCGGCCGTCGGTGGACCACGCGGATGGCCGCGGTCGACGCGCGTGAGGCGCTCGCGCGACTCACGACCGGCCCGGCCTTTGCCGCCCTCGACGACTTCACGCTGGCCACGCCATCCCTTGAGGATGTCTACCTCGCCCTCGGCGGAGCATCCCGCACCCTGGAGCGCTCATGACC
>NZ_CAUVXO010000129.1:7011-13208 GCF_963555865.1 Protofrankia sp. Cr1 | reverse complement strand
AGGTACTCCCGGACCTCCCACCCGGGATCGAGGCGCCACCTGGGCGAATGACTCCCCTCGGTTACGTCATTATGCAGCCGACGATGCGCTTGGACCGCCCCGTCAAGGCGTACCACCGATGGCTCGACCGCATTCCCCAGGTCTTCGCGTCGGACGTGCTAGATGAACTGGAGGCGAAAACAAGCCCCAGAACGTATGAAATCGCAACGCTACGCAATTATCAGAGCCTGATGCCGCTCTCGCACGATGCGCGCAAGCCGATGTTCGATCTGAGAACCGCAGACGGCGCGTTGGGTAGTACCCAGACGCTTGTCAACCGGTGCTATGACGACTTCCGATCGCTCGCCGAGAAACTCCTGGACAGGCTGGCCTCAGTGCAGGTTGAGAACTGAGCCCGGTCCAGCGCATCCGGACTCGGTCATCGTCGCCTTGTTTGTCCACCGATACGACGAACCCGCGCTCCTTGCCCCTGTCGGAGTCCATGCAGGAGGCGCTGCGGCATGGCGAGGTCTTCACTCGCCGATGGGTCGTCGAAACCATCCTCGACATGGTCGGCTATACAGCCGACAAAGATCTTACCGCGACGACGATAGTTGAGCCGGCATGCGGCGCAGGAGCCTTCCTTGGACCGATATCCGAGCGTCTGAGCGCGTCGTGTCGGACACATGACCGCTCCCTACTGGATGCGGTCCACGCGGTAGCGGCCTACGATTTCCTGGATCACAACGTCCAGTCGAGCCGAGATTGTGTGACGCAACACCTGCTCGCGGCTGGATGGGATCATCTTGTTGTAGAGAAGGTTGCCGCCACCTGGGTCAGGCAGGGCGACTATCTGCTACAGCGAGACGACGTCCAAAAGGCGGACTTCGTCGTGGGCAACCCACCCTATATTCGACTTGAAGACGTTCCGGCTGAGCGCATGGCCGCCTACCGGGCAACCTGCCCCGCCATGGGCGGTAGGGCGGACATCTACATCGGTTTCTACGAAGTCGGCCTGCGGAGCCTCAAACCGGGTGGTCGGCTCGGGTTCATTTGTGCCGATCGTTGGATGCGAAACCAGTACGGGCGCAGACTTCGCGAGATGGTGAACCGTCAATACAGCATGGATATCGTACTGACGATGCACGATGTGGACGCTTTTCACGAGCCGGTGTCAGCCTACCCGGCCATAACCATCATCAGGAACGCCGGCCAGGGTTCGGCCATCGCCGCCGACACCACTGGGTCCTTTGGCCCTCTTCAAGCCGACGAATTTCGCCGTTGGGTCGAGAGGCCGGATCAGATAGGAATCAGTACCGCATCCTACCACGCAGCTCGGTTGCCCCGCTGGTTCCCAGGAGGAGATTCATGGCCCGTGGGCTCCCCTGCGCGACTGGCCATGCTAGAAGAACTCGGCGATCGATTTCGACCCTTGGAGGACGAGACCACCCGTACCCGGGTGGGTATCGGTATTGCAACCGGCGCCGACGAGGTTTTCATCACCAACAATGCGGATCGCGTCGAAGTGGAGGACGGTCGCCTCCTCCCGCTCGCCATGGTCCGAGATACCACCGGTGGCGTGCTCCATTGGAACGGCTCCTACCTGGTGAATCCGTGGGACCCGCAAGGAGGACTCGTCAACCTCGCTGATTTTCCCCGCCTTGCCGCGTACTTCGAGCGACACAGTAGCGTTTTGCATAAACGTTACGTCGCCAGGAGGCAACCCGCCCGCTGGTACAGAACTATCGACAAAGTCGATCATCGGCTTATCGCGAAGCCAAAACTACTCCTTCCGGATATGAAGTCGACCATCCATCCAGTCTTGGATCAAGGTGGTTTGTACCCTCATCACAACCTGTACTACATCGTTTCCGACGGGTGGGATCTGAGAGTCCTCGGAGGCCTACTGCTGTCCAAGGTAGCTGAGGCTTTCGTGGCGGCCTACGCCGTGAAGATGCGCGGTGGCACCCTGCGGTTTCAGGCACAGTACCTTCGCCGGATTCGCGTACCGGATCCGCTGGAAATCAGTAAGGTAGATTGTATCGCCCTGGCGGATGCGTTCGACCGACGAGACGTGGCGGCGGCTACGCGGGTCGCGCTGCGCGCCTATGGGCTCACCGAACTTCCCGAGTAGGCGGATCGAGTAGGGTTTGTCCGTGTGAAGGTGGCACTGTTGGCGCCGGTGGCGTGGCGTACCCCGCCGCGGCATTACGGCCCGTGGGAGCAGATCACCAGCCTGATCGCGGAGGGTTTGGTTGAGTGCGGGGTCGATGTCACCCTCTTCGCGACGCTGGACTCGCAGACAGCCGGCGCGTTGGACGGCGTGTGCCCACACGGGTATGCCGAGGACCCGGCGCTCGATGGCCGGGTGTGGGAGGCGCTGCACGTTGCGCACGCCCTGAGCCGGTCGGGTGAGTTCGACGTGGTGCACAACCATCTCGACTGGCTACCGCTGGCGTTCGCGGCCCACGTCCGGGCGCCGATGGTGACGACCGTCCACGGCTTCTCGGACTCGCGTATCGTTCCGGCGTACGCGCGGGCGGGGTCGGCGTACGTGTCCATCTCCGACGCCGACCGCCGTCCGGAGCTGGACTATGTCGCCACCGTCCACCACGGCATCGACATGACGGCGCTGCCGTTCTCGGCCGTCGGCGGGGAGGACCTGGTCGTGCTCGGCCGGATCCATCCGGACAAGGGCACAGCGGTGGCCATCGACATCGCCCGCCGTGCCGGCCGGCGGCTGGTGATCTGCGGGATCGTCCAGGACGAGCGCTACTTCGCCGAGCGGGTCCAGCCCCATGTCGACGGGGACCGGGTCCGTTACCTCGGCTCGGTGGGGCCGCGTCAGCGCGCCGAGGTGCTCGGCTCGGCGGCGGCCCTGTTGCACCCGGTCGCGTTCGACGAGCCGTTCGGGCTGGCCGTGGTCGAGGCGATGGCCTGCGGGACACCCGTTGTGACCTATCCGCGGGGTGCGATGCCGGAGGTGGTCGACCAGGGCGTCACCGGGTACCTGGTCGACGGGCCGGCGGCAGCCGCGGCCGCGGTGGAGCGAGCCGCCGGCCTGGACCGCGGCGCCTGCCGTGCCACAGCGCAGCGACGGTTCTCCGCGGCACGCATGGTCGCTGACTACCTCACCGTCTACCGGCGGCTGCTCGGCTGACAGGGGCTGACGTGGGGTGACAGGGGGTGGCAGGGAGTGACGCGGGCTGACATGGGATGCGTCGGGGGGTCACGCCGCCGGGTCGCCTGGGCGGGTCATGCGGGCGAGAAGCGGCTCGACCGGGACGCTGGCCATGCCGACGCGGCTGTCGCTGATTCCGTAGGGCAGCCAGAGGCGGCCGTCGTGGATCAGGCCACCGCAGGAGTAGACGACGTTGGGGACGTAGCCGTCGCTCTCGGATCGGGTTGGGGTGAGCAGCGGCTCGGGCAGCGTCGCCAGCACGGTGGTCGGGTCGTCGAGATCGAGCAGGATCGCCCCGATCGTGTACGTGCGCATCGGTCCGACGCCGTGGGTGAGCGTGAGCCAGCCTGACGGTGTCTCGATGGGTGACCCGCAGTTGCCGACCTGGAGCAGCTCGAAGGAGGCCCCGGGCGAGTGGACCGGGCGCCCCAGTTCCCACGCCTGCCCGTCGTCGGAGGTCGCAATGCTGGTGGTCTCGCCGTCGGAGCGGCACAGCGCGAGACGCCGGCCGCCGACGGGCCGGGGGAACAGTGCCATGCCCTTGTTCCGCGCGGCCGGGCCCGTGAGCGGCGATGCGGTGAAGACCCGCAGGTCGGGGCTGGTCAGCAGCCGTGGGGTGATGTGCCGGCCGTCGTAGGCGGTGTAGGTCGCCTGGTAGTCGACGGTCCCGTCCGGCGCGGCGAAGCGGACGAACCGCGCATCCTCCATGCCGTTGGTCTCGACGGCGGCGGCCGGCCACAACACGCGCTGCGCCAGGGTGGTGGCCGGGGGAAACTCGACCCGCCACAGCGATGCGGCGATCGAGCGGATCCCGGCCAGGATCCCCGGTGCCTGCGGCCGGTGGAGCAGGTCGGCGGGCACCCGGGCGAAGGCCCGTTCAAGGTCGTCTCCGGCGGCCGCAGTGTCGAGCCTGTCGAGGACCGCCCGCGTGACCTCGTCGTCGAGCCCATCTGCGGCGAGCACCGTGCGCAGCCGTCCGGGCTCCCAGTCGGCCGGCGCGGCCAGCCCGGTGGTGAGCGGACCGGTGCGTGGTTCCAGGCGTACCGTCGGGCCCGGACCGACCACGCCGACGGCGAATCCGATCGAGGACAGGTGGCCCTCGCCGACGGCCCGCAGACTCAGCACCACCCGCAGCGCTCCCGGCGGGAGTCCGGACTGGTCGGGATGCGGCACGGCAGAGGGGTTGGTGACAGCGGCACCCTCCACCGCGTACTCGGCGGTGAAGCACGCACCGAGCAGCAGCATCCGTGCCACCGACAGCTCCGCGGGTGCCTGCACCCGCGACGCCACCACCGCGGCGTGCCGAGTCAGAATGCCCTGGTAGTCGTGGTGGCGGGGGCCGAAGAGCGCCAACAGGTGGGTGACGAGACCTGCCACCTCGTCCTCGGCCACGGCGAGCACGCGGTCCACGATGCCGGCGGCTCGGGACTGCACCTCGCCCCCCTCCTCGCCAGGAAGGAACAGCTTCGCGATCACCCGGCTCGGGTCCACGGACAGTCCCCCGAGCGGATGCCGCGTGACCAGGCTGACTTCTGCGCTCGGTGCCGGTTCGCTCCGTCGGTCGGTTGCTTCGCGGTCATCCGGGCCCCTCGGACGCCCGTTCCGTTCCCGCCTCCCCACGCTCACGGCGCCGCCAGCAGGCGGCGGGCGTGCTGGGCCGTCGAGAGCAGGGCGAGGGTGGACTCCGCTCCCTGGTTGGTGTTACGGCCGTCGGCCTCGAGACCGTCGCAGCAGCCACCGGTGGTGGTGTCGACCAGCGGCGTGGCGCTGTCGTTGTCGCCGAGGAACCATGCCTGAGCCCGGCTCAGACCGGTCAGCCACCGGGACTGGTCGGTCAGGTCATAGGCCCGGGCGCAGGCGTCGGCGAGCGCCGCCGCCTCGATGGGCTGCTGGTCGAAGCCGGGCTGGCCGCCATCCCCGGCTCGGCGGCCGCCGACGGGGGTCGGCGACAGCCGCCCGGCGGAGGTCTCCAGATCGAGCAGCCATGCCAGCAGCCGAAGACCGTTGGCGAGCGCAGCCTCGTCCGGCAGGCAGACCCCGGCGAGGATGAGCGCTTCGGGCACGGCCGCGTTGGCGTACCGCAGAGACGGCTCCGGCCAGGGCCACGCCGGGTCGGTACCCGGCGGACCGATCACGGTGACGGCCGCGGTTAGCAGCGCCCGGGCGGGCTCGTCGTCGGGGTATGCCAGGAGCACCTCCCCGGCACCCAGCGCAGCGAACGTCATCGCCCGCGGCCAGGGGGACCGGCACTGCGCACTGGTCCGGAACCGGGCGAGTGCCGTGACCCGCAGGTTCAGGGTGGGCGCCTGGGCCGCCGCTGTGCCCAGCCCCCACAGGGCTCGGCCCCACCAGTCGCCGAGACCGGGCTGGTCACGCCACCGCCCGTCGGTGTCACGGCGGTTGCGTACGGTACCGTCCACAGCCTGCGCCGCGGTGACGAAGGCGAGATAGCGGTTGAGGAGGCTGACCTGCTCAAGCGGCGGGTCCGGCTCGCGGGCGAGGACGACGAGCCCGCGGGCGACGTCGTCGACGCAGTACCCGTGCTCCCGGCGCGGGACCGCACCCAAGGCGTGCTCGAACAGGCCGATGTCGTCGCTGAGCCGGAACAGATGGGCGAACGAAACGACGGCGGTCACAGGGTCGCCGTCACCGCCGCCGCGGGTCTGTCGGTCATGCCGCCTCCCGCCCGGGCGATCAGCCCGGCGGCCAACTGCCGGTAGCGGTCGGCGACCGCGGGCCACCACAACTCGGGGGCGCGTGCGGCTGCGGCGCGGACCAGCCCCCTGGCAATGCCGGTGTCGCCGATGACGCTGCGTACCGCCGTCGCGATCGCCGCCGGGTCGCGGTGCGGCACCAGCAGGCCGACACCGTCACCGAGGAGTTCGACCGCGTGCGGGAAACGGGTGGCGACGATCGGTTTGTGCGCCGCGACCGCTTCGATGAGGACGCCAGAGGTCACCTGGTCGCGGGAGTCATAGGGCAGCAGTATGACGTCGGCTTCGCGCACCATCTCAGCCAGCGACGCCGCGTCGAGGTA
>NZ_CAUVXO010000129.1:3789-6561 GCF_963555865.1 Protofrankia sp. Cr1 | reverse complement strand
CCGTGCGGGATGACCGACACGGCGCGTGGGTCGACCCGGTACCCGGCGACGAGCCGGACCCGCGCCGTCTCGGTCATCACGACCACCGCGGCAGCCGCCGCGACGACCGCCTCCAGGACGTGGCGCTGGTGCCGGGTCGGGCGCACGAGCACCGTGTGCAGGACGACGATCACCGGGATGTTGAGGCCGTGGAGCACCGTGAGCACCTCGTCGCCGTCCCGGCCGCCGTAGACGCCGTATTCGTGCTGCACCACCGCGACATCGAAACGGTTCAGCAGGCGCGCGGCACGTGCCGGACCGTCCCGCGTCCCGGCCACCAGCTCCCCGACCACCGCGGTCGGAGCGGTCTGCGGCGGGACGGCCGCGCCGGGACGATCGAGCAGACGCACCACCCCGCTGGACCCCCCGGCCGCCGGGCCGGCCAGCTGTTTGTGAAGAGCCGCCGTGAATGTGGCGAGCCCACACTGGGTCGGCGGATAAGTACTAAGGAAGCCGTAACGCAGGGCCACAACGGTGCCCACCTTCCGATCGGCGCCGGCAGAGCGCCGGCGGGCACACAAGTGTCGAACCCGCCGAGATCAGCAGCCTGCCCACCGAAGCGACGAGAACGTCGAGAAAGAAAGCAACAAAAACGACGTTCCAGGCCGCAGTTCGGGCCCCGTCGTGCCAGGGGCTGGCACTCGAAATTGATGAGTGCTAACGTATGTATAGTCCTCGGCGTGCACAAAAGCAATGGGGACCCATTCGCAGTGACGTTGTCGCGGCCGCCAGAACTCACTGATTCGCCGTCGACCGCCGACCCTCGGTGACCACCGAAGAGGTCAGACCCGGATCGTCCGCCAAGGTCATCCAGGAGTCGGAGGTCTCGTCGGACGGGGTCCGGACGAGGATGGTCGCCTTGCTCGGCCCAGGGGCACTCCCCGCGGGGCGGACGGCCATGTCCCGTTCGGCGGGGATGCGATGATTTTCCGGCGGCTCCGGCTGGGGAGCGATTCCGATCCAGGATGCCGCGGAAATTGCCCATGGGGAATGTAGGCGTCGTCGGCTCGCCAATGTCTGGAACCTGTCGGTGCAGGCTGTCATGGATTTACAGTAAAGAACCTCGTTGTCCTGATCGTGGCTCCCGGCGGAGACCTGACAACGCTATTCTTGCAATCGGTGGCGTCGCACGGCCCGGCGCTTTTTGCGGCCAGCCCGCGCTCTTGAGATGGTGAGCGCGAGCAACGTCTCGACCAGCGTCGACGGTGCCCAGGTGCCCAGGTGCCCAGGTGCCCAGGTGCCCAGGTGCCCAGGAGGAGAGGATGATGTCAGGTATCGAAGGGAAGCTGCGCTCGCTGTTGGCGGCCGTTGCCGATGTGGAGGCCGAGCTTCGGCGGGCGGTCGGCGACGAACAGTCCCAGCTGGTGAGCACCCGGCTGCGTGACAGTGTCGTCCGTCCGCTACTACAGGCGCAGCAGCGTGTGGCTGTCGGTGATGGCACAGCCAAGGGTGGAGAGACGGAATCGACGGAATCGACGGAATCGACGGAATCGACGGCTCACGTCGAGCCGGCCGCGCAGAGCTCCGCACACCAGCTGACCGACCGGCTCTGGGAGCTGGCGCGGACGGCTACCGAACGTCGGGTCCAGTACCCGGACCTGCCCGAACTCGCCGAGGCCACCGCGGCGCTGCAGGACGTCGCCCTCGCTGTGGTCGATGAGGCCTCGGCGGCGACCCGGCTGGCCGATCTGCAAACCCTTCAAGCTGGGGTGGACCCGTCTATCCAGGCCGCCGGCAACGGCCCCTACCTGGCGACCAATGTTCGCGCCCTGTATGACTGGCTGGGTCAGCCCCTGCCGGTGCGGCCCCAGCTGGCGTTGTGCCGCTGCGGCGGTTCCCAGCGCAAGCCGCTCTGTGACGGGACGCATGCCCGCATCGGCTTCACCGACGCCACGGATCCCAAGCGTGTCCCGGACCGGCGCGACACCTATGTCGGTCAGCAGGTGACCGTCCTGGACAACCGTGGCACCTGCCAGCACTCGGGCTTCTGTACCGACAGGCTCCCAACCGTCTTCCATCGTGGCGAGGGACCCTTCGTCAGTCCCAGCGGCGGCAGGATGGACGAGATCATCCGTGCCGTCCGTGACTGCCCCTCCGGCGCCCTCAGCTATGCGATGGGTGGGGGCGAGGCACGCGACGAAGCCCGCGATGAGGTTGATTACCACGGCAGGCGCGAGCCGATGGTCGAGGTGTCGAAGGACGGCCCCTATCGGGTCATCGGTGGTATCCGGCTCGTGGCCGACGATGGCGAAGACGTGCCTCGAAACGAGGGCACTTCGCGTGAACACTATGCCCTCTGTCGTTGCGGGCACTCGCAGAACAAACCGTTTTGTAGTGGCATGCACTGGTATGTTGAGTTCCATGATCCCGTTCCTGATCCCGGTCACGAGCCCACGATCTTCGAATGGGCCGGCGGCCTCCCCGCGCTCACCCGGATGACACGTCTTTTCTACGAGAAGTACGTTCCTCAGGATTCGCTGCTGGCACCGCTGTTCGCCGACATGTCGCCCGACCACCCCCAGCGGGTCGCGAAATGGCTCGGGGAAGTCTTCGGCGGGCCGAAGTGCTACAGTCAGGAGTACGGTGGCTACACTCGTATGCTCTCCCAGCACCTCGGCAAGGAGCTGACCGAGGAGAAGCGGGGACGATGGGTCGCGCTTTTGTTGCAGTCCGCGCGAGAATCCCAGCTCCCCAACGACGCGGAGTTCCGCTCCGCGTTCGCCGCTTATATCG
>NZ_CAUVXO010000129.1:2601-3108 GCF_963555865.1 Protofrankia sp. Cr1 | reverse complement strand
AGTGGGGCTCCAGGTTGGCGGTGGAAAACTCCCAGGCCGGCGCCAGACCCCCGGCACACATGCCAATGCCGAACTGGAACTGGGACACCGCGGCCGGGGCGCCCGGGTCCCGGATATCGGCATTCGCTCCGCCGACACAGACAGAACAGCCGGAAATCACGCTGCCTGCCGTCGATGAGGCGGTGCGATTCAACGACCATGTCAAGCAGCTCTTCCGCGACCGTGACCACCAGTCGATGAGGTTTGTCTTCGATCTTTGGTCCCACGACGATGTCAGCCGGTACTCGGCCGCTATCCTCGGTCGGCTTCAGGACGGGACGATGCCCTGCGACGGCGCCTGGCCACAAGAGAAGATCGATGTCTTTCGGCGATGGATTGACGGCGGCATGCCTGAATGAACGTCTCCGACGTCAAGAGAACGATCGTTTCCGGATGCACGCCGGGGTGCCCGGGGCGGTAGCGTTCCACCCGTTTCTCCTGGAGATGCATGCTATCTCCAGGAGAAAT
>NZ_CAUVXO010000129.1:0-2369 GCF_963555865.1 Protofrankia sp. Cr1 | reverse complement strand
ACCGTGGTTGAACACGTGGGTTCGAACCTCGGGTCAAGGATGGCCGTCTGCGTTGCGCCGCGTAGTACCGGGAATGTGGTTACCGACTACTGCTTGCGGTGACACGGCGATGCGGTGGGAGAGCAGTTCGTCGCGGCGCGTTCGATGAACTGGGCGACCTGTGCGGCGTGGCTGACAAGGGACGCGTGGCTGGACTCCAAGGTGAGCGTATGCGAGCCGGTGGGGTCGAGTCGGCCAGCCATGATTTTTTGTGCCGCAGGGTTGATCAGCCGGTCCTCCGCGGAGATTTGGTACCAGCTCGGGACCTGCTTCCAGGCCGGAGTTCCCTGTAGAGGAGCGGTCGTTGCGGACGCGTTCAGGGGAGTCTGGGCGGCGGCGAGTATGGCGGCCTCCACCCGCGAACAGTCGGCGCAGAAGTCGTCGCGGAACCTGTTCTCCCGAATCATGAGGAACGGAGCGTTGTTCGCACCGACGTTCGGCAGATCGATCGGCACGGCGTCGGCTTGTGAGGGCAGGAGTGGAGCGAGCGTGTTGTTGATGTAGTTCAGCGTCTCACCCGTGTCGGGAGCGAATGCCGCGAGGTAGACGAGGCCGACGACGTTCGCGGCGCCCTCCGCAGCCTGGCTGATCACCGCGCCGCCATAGGAATGCGCCGCGATCAGCGTCGGACCGTGAAGCACACGAAGGTCACGTTGGACGACTGCGACATCGTCGGCAAAAGATGTGTTGGGGGTCTGGCTGGCGGTTACGTGGTAGCCGTCGCGTTGGAGTCTGGCGATGACGTTGCTCCAACTTGATCCGTCGGCAAAAGCACCATGCACGAGGAGCACGTTCGGTTTTGTACTGAGGCCGTCGGCGGCACCGGCGGCCTCGGGCACCATGGCGAGACCACCGATGGTGAGGGCCACCGCTCCGACAAGGGTTATGGCTGCCCGACCAGGGCGTCGGGTGAGGGACACGCGCATATTGCGCTCCTTGGCATAGGAATCGGCTTTGTGAGGTTGCCCGGCGGCCAGACACGCAAGCGGATTTCGCGGCTTCGCGGTGGAACGACACAGGAAAGTATGCCTCGACCGGCAAAAAGTGCCAAGCAGGCCATCAGTCAATTCTTTCACAGCCCCCTTTTCCGTTTGTGTTCGGTCCGGGTGATGTTGATTGACCTGGCCACCGTACCTGTTTTGCAATGCAGCCGCTGTTGCTGACAACAGATTGCGGCATTCGCCGCCTGCATTTTCTTGGTTTGCCCTGAGCGGAGCCGATCCGACTGTTGCGCCGCATACACGGCACTGAAATCGCGCGGGTTCGACGAATACCCGTGACGCGCCGACCAGCGCGGTTCCACCTACGGCTGCCCCGGAACTCGTCCTGGCAGACCTGCTCGGGGTACTCAGTGACGACGAGGAGGGCCGGCCGAGGCGGCGCAGCTCGGTGTGCTCGCAGGTCGGTCACGGGGTGGGTGCGTAGGCTGGCTGCCAGGGCACGGACGCTGCGTGCCCGGTCGGCCCGGAAGATTTGATGAGCAGTGTGGCGGCGGTCGCGACATGCAGCGCGACGACGAACGCCGGGCAGGGCGACTGTTCGTGGCTGGAGTCCGCGATGGGAAGGTCGGATGGTGAGGGTTGCATGGTCGACCGGGCCTGGCCGGCCAAGCCGGTCCGGTTCGCAGGTGTGAGCGGCGGGGACTAGCCGATGCGGATAAGTGTCTACCTGGCGTTGGCCGCGTCGGTCCTGCTCACGGTGGTCGCTCCGGCCGCAGGCCGCCGGCTGCCACCGGGGCGGGCCGCGGTCGTTCTGGCCGTGGCGGCGGTCACCGCCGGTTGTGGATGGGCGTGGGATCTCGCTCTGCTGGCATGGACGTTGATCGGCCAGTTGGGGGTGGTCCGACGGTTTGGACATTGGTCCGGTCCGGTTCTGGCCGCTCATGATCCGGTGCCGCCGGTCACCGCCGGCGTCGCTGTCGTTCTGGTCTGTGTCGTAGGGGCCACGACGGCGGTTTCCGCTCTGCGCTGCGGCCGCGATGTGACCTGGCTGCTGCGTACCACACGCCGTGCCCCCGTGGTTGCCGCTGGAGGTCTAGTTGTCGTCGATGATCCGGCGCCGGCGGCACTCGCTCTGCCGGGGCGACCGGGCCGGGTGTTGGTGACCTCGTCGTTGTTGCGTGCGTTGTCCACGGCTGAGCGGCGGGTCCTGTTCGCGCATGAGCAGTCACATCTTCGGCATGCTCATCTGGGTTACCGGCTGGTGGTTCGCCTTGCGGCCGGTCTGAACCCCCTCCTGTGGCCGATGGTTGCTGAATGTGACTATATCCTGGAGCGGTGGGCGGACGAGGATGCCGCGATCGCGGTTGCTGATCGTGGTCTCGCGGCGGC
>NZ_CAUVXO010000128.1:10910-13107 GCF_963555865.1 Protofrankia sp. Cr1 | reverse complement strand
TGTTGTAGCGGTCACCGGGGAGCATGCGGTCCTTGCCAGGCAAGCGTACCGGGACTTCGGCCGGGGTAGTGGTAGCTCTGCCCGGCTGAACTTCGGTGACTGTTTCGCCTACGCGCTCGCGGCGCAACGGCGGGAACCGCTGCTGTTCAAGGGCGAGGATTTCGTCCATACCGATCTGATCGCGGCGGAACTGCCCGGCGAGTAGGTGGACCAAAGGCCGACCGGCCGGAGTAGGGATATAGATCGATGAAACCGGCAAAATCGTACACACCGACCTTGTGGTCGGCGGGGTCCGGATAGCCGTCAAGGACGAGGACGAGGACGAGGACGACGGCGATCCGGCGCCGCCGCGTCTGGGTGGGACACCGGTCATCATGGCCGTGGAGGTTCCTGACCTGGCGGTTCGGCCAGCCGTCGGCTTGTCCGGCTGTCCGGACCTGTGGCCCCGTCAGGCGTTCAGCCAGTTACGCCGGTCTCGCGCCGCGGCATAGATCCGCTCGACGTGGGCTGGCTGCCACGCCGCCGAAAGATCGCCGAAGGTGGCGATCTCGTCGTGCCGGATGGCCCGGACGTGGATGGCATGGGCATCGCCACGCGGGCGCGCCACGGTCAGGTTCGCCGGCTGGACGAATGCCAGCACCGCCTTGGCCTCCACCGCGAATCCGCAGGTCTGACTCAGCACCGCCGAAGCCCGCTTGGCCTCGGCCTCGGCCTTTCGCACGTACGGATACAGTTGACCGCCCACCTTCACCATCTGGTCGCCGACCCAGATCTTGGCGCCGGCGTGGTTCTTCGTGTTGAAGGTGAACACCCCGCCCGGGCCGATCAGAAGATGATCGATGTCGACGTTCCGGGGCAGCGGTATCGAATGCACTACCCGCCAACCCCGGCCGGTGAGCCGCTCCAGTTCCGCTCCCACCGCCTCCTCTCCGACCAGTCCCTTGCGCCACCCGTCGATCTCCGACGGCCGGCGAAACAGACGGTTGAGCAGGGCGCGCCAGAAACCCGGCGTCAGCTCTTCGATCTTCGCGCGGATCGTCGCGCCGGGCGGGTTGCCGGCGAGGTCGTCCGCGGGATGGGGCGCTGCACCAACCGGGCCGCTCGTCGTCCACCCTGGCCGCGTAGATACTTCCGGCGTCCATCCGGCCAGCGGTGCCGACGTCGGTACGGGCGGCGGTGGCGGCGGCATGGCGGGCGACGGCAGTGGGTCGGCCGGGGGCGCCGGCCTTTGCGCCAGGTAGGGGGCGAGGGCGTCGACCACTTCGTCCCGATTGACGTCGAGCAGGATGTTGAGCTGATGGGTCCGCAGATCGAACCAGGCGGCGCTCTGCCCGTCCGGAAGGTTCACGTAAAGCCGGTCCTGCCCACGCCGGCGCCACGGCTTTACCTGTAGCTCACCCATGCCCATGCCCATTCCTGTCGCCGAAGATGACGGATCAGGGTGGATCAATCGTCTTTGCCGCGCGCCGGATCGGCCGTCTTGTGGACGGACGACTCCCGTACGGTGCGACCACGCCACACTATCTCCGGGGGAAGCGCTCATCCACCGGTTCTGCGACGGTCGGAAAGCCGGCAGCCCGTAATACCATCAGTATGAGGCCGCTGACCAGCGCAATTACCGATCGGAACCGAATTCCTGGGATCTTCGGCGTTCGCTACTCTTCGTGGAGAGGAATGCATGCCTTATTACACTGCGTATGCAGCGTGGTCTGCGGTACAACCAGCCTCGCTGGCGCGGCGATCGTTACGGAGTTGTAGGCCCCCCGAGGGCGGCTACGCATGATGTCACGACGCCTGGCGGCGGATAGCGCTGGACGCGGTCGGTCGTGTCTCCACCGAGCGACGTCGGGGTGGATGCGCCGGAGTTCGAGGGACGCGGAGTCCTTGGAACCAACCCATTCGAGACCGTCGAGCAGACAGCGGACGCGGCGGGTCTCACCTGGAGAGGATCGTGTCATCGGCGTGCTCTGTGCCCTCGTCCGTCTGACGCCGTGACCGTCGGGTGTCTATGTTGATCTCAGTTTCTCCCCGCCGTCCTCCGGGACTGGCGGGATGGTGCTGGACCAGCGGGTTTTGGAAAGAACAAACGCGGCGCGATCTTTGGCGTGAAGATCGCGGCTTGACAGTTGGACCCGAGGGATGTTGATGCCCTCCTGAACGACCCGGCTAACAGAAGTGGCAGCGGCTCGATGCGCAT
>NZ_CAUVXO010000128.1:10068-10757 GCF_963555865.1 Protofrankia sp. Cr1 | reverse complement strand
CTGGGCTGGTAGACGATGCGCTTGCACTATGGCTGGGTGAGGTCAATCTTCACGGGGAACGGAGCCGCAGCTTCGACGACACCCGTGTGGACATCACCGACTCGGTAGGTTCCCGCGGCCGGGTCGAGCACATAGGTATAGACGAGAGGGACGCCGGCGGCGGAGTGCTCGATCCGCCAGTAGAACTGGATGCCGGCCCGGGCGTACTGCTCTGGCTTGAAAACACGGTCCGTGGTTTCAGAACCCGGTGAGACCACTTCGCCGACGAGGAGGATGTTTTCCGGGCGCATCGGGGTGACACCGACCGCGCCTGCCCGGTATACGACGATGTCAGGCCGCCGGACCGTCAGCGGCACATCTTGGAGCCGGACATCGAAGTCAAGATCGGCGAACCACCCCGGGGCCCCGGCCAGCTCCATGGCATTGGCGACTTTCCTCGCCAGCCGGTTATGCGGCAGGGAGGCGCTGGGGACCATGACGACCATCCCGTCCACGATCTCGATGTCCTTGCACTGTTCTTCGGACAGCGAGTTGTACAGCTCCGCTGTGATCTGCTGGTGCATCCAGGCGGGAGCGACCATCTCCGCGGTCACGGCGCACCTCCCTGAATTGGCGGCCCTGGATCGGTGGCAGACCTGATGCCTCACGGCAAGCGTAGCGCGCTGGTCGTGTCTGCCTGCACTGTTCGA
>NZ_CAUVXO010000128.1:1222-9641 GCF_963555865.1 Protofrankia sp. Cr1 | reverse complement strand
TGATCGGGCACGCGGGCGGGGCGAGCCCACGAGCGGTGGTGGTGGGTGTCGCGCATCGGCGCGGTCCCCTGCACCTCAGATCCTTGACCCCGTCCACCCCGAACGGTCCGTCGGGGCCCACATCGCCCCTGCTGCCGGCGAAGGTATGGATCAGCAGGCCCCGGCGACCATCGAGACCGAGGATGCGCTGCACACGAACCGAGGCTCGGGCCGGCCCAGCCCGGCGTCGGGTCGCGGTCGGGCTCTTTTCTAGATCGGCTACGTCATGACCGGTTCCTGCATGGCCGGGGTTCGAGATGCGGGCCTCGGATGGGCCGTGCTGGCACGCAGCCTGCGGCATCGGGGCAGATGCAGGCCGTACTTCTTTCCCAAGGCTTCAGTGCTGTCGTCCAGTTGCGGCGAGGAGCTGATCCTGAAGGCTGGCATCGGCGGGCGGAGGGACGGCGGGGGCGTACATGCCGGTGGCGGCGAGTTGACCGCCGAGGGCCCGGACCCCGTCGAGGACTGCCGAGACGGCTTCGAGGTCCAGGTCGACGGTGTGGCGGGTCGCGTGGGCCAGGTCCCAGGCGTGCACAAGGGGTTCGATCAGGGCGAGGCTCAGAATGTCGGCGACGCTGCGCGGACCCATCGGGGTCGCTTGCTGTGCGGTGGGGTCGACCTTCGCGAGGACCCTTTCGATGTCGCGGTGGGCTGCCTGCCAGGCGGCAGCGGGTGCAGTGTCGGCGAGTGCGTCCGGGTCGGCGTGCGGCGGGCGGGGGCCCTGCCCTGTCAGGAGCGCGGCGACCTGTTGCTGGCCGTCGATGAGATGGCCCAGCACCGCGCGGGCCGTCCAGGGCGGACAGGGGGACATGAAGTCCCAGCGGTCGTCTTCGACGCGGGCGACGATGTTGTCGACTTCGTTGAGGGCGCGTCGGTAGCGGTCCAGCACGATGGCGGTCACGGGTTCTCCTTGGGCTCGTTCAGCAGGGGCTTGAGTGCGCGCCACGCTCCGGCCGCCAGGTGGTCCGTGGCGTCGTCGAGGCGTCCGGCGGCGGTTTCCAGGCAGCGGCGGGCGTACTCCTGCGCCGGGCCGATCCACAGCGCCAGCATCACCGCCAGATCCGGGGAGCCAGTCCAGCCGTGCTCCCGCAGCCAGGAGGTGACGTCCTGGAAGAAGGCCCGATTTCCGGCGACTGCGGCCGTGTCGAGTCCTGATCGCAGCGTGGTGGCCGAGGTCGAGAGGAACAGGCGGGCGAGCGATTGATGGTCCTGCATCCATTCCAGGTGGCGGATCACCACGTGGGTGACCCCGTGGCGAGAGTCGGTGGCCGCGTGCAGTTCGGCCGTCAGCGCTGCCTGGTGGCCGGCCAGTCCGGCAGCTACGACCGTGCGCGCCAACGCGTCCCGGGTCGGGAAGTGGTGGAAGAGGCTGCCGTTGCTGACGCCGGCCCGCCGACGCACCGCCTCCAGCGAGGTGGATTCCCACCCCTGCTCGGTCGCGCACGCCAGAGCGGCGCGAACGATCTCTTCGTGACTTCGTGACTTCGTGACTTCGTGAGCCCGGGTCACTTGCCATAGAGCATCACTCTGGAGTGTTGCGCTATAAGCGGTCCGCATCCATCTGCTTCACCTCGTGCCACGGCATCCTCGCGTCAGCCGGCGCATGCCGCGACCGCCCGGCGTGCCGGGACGCCTCTGCCCCGCGGCGGTCTGACACCGGCAAGACGACCACCGCGATCTGGTCGGTTACGGATGTGCCGTGGGACTGCATCTGAGCCAGATCGACGAGGCGGAGGAGCTGCTGACGAACGACCCGTTGGCGCTGCTGATCGGGATGGTGCTGGACCAGCGGGTATCGGAAAGAACGAGCGGCACCACGCCGCCGTCCACCGCCTGCCCGGCGTTCACTCGACTTTTGCCAGTGCGTGAGCTGGCCGTAGCCGGGTTGTGCGCCACGCTGCGAGCGTGCCGGCGAGCAGGGCCGCGGTAATGGCGAGCAGGGTCGCTGCCGCGATGGTGCCCGGGTCGGTGTGGGCGTTCAGGCGGATGGCGAGGCTGTGCGCGCTGCCAGTGCCAGTGCCAGTGCCAGCACCGTGGTCGACGGTGGCGGTCAGGACCGGTGTGCCCGCGTTGACAAGACCGATACCGGCGTAGCCGATCGCGATTCCGAGCGCCGCGCCGACGAGGCCGACGGCGCCGGATTCGGCCATGATCTGCGTGATGACGCGCTGGCTGGTCCAGCCGATCGCCTTCAGGGTTCCGAGTTCGCGCGTGCGCCGGGTTACGGAGCTGAGGGTGAGCAGGCTGGCGGCGACGACGGTAGTCAGCAGCACGCCCACAGTGAGCCAGGTGCCGAGATCGTGCGCGAGGGCGGTGGCGCTGGCCAGCGAGCCGCTGACCGCCTCAGCCAGGTCGCGCGAGCTGGTGAGGGCGGTAGAGGGCAGGAGCGCGGCGAGTTCGGTTTCGACCGTGCTGACGTCGGCCGCGGTGCTCGCCGAGACGTAGATCGTGCTCACCTTTCCAGCCAGTGTGGGGAAGGAACGACCGGCGGGTAGCTGCCGCGCGGCAGCGAGCGGGAGGTAGACACTGGCGGCCCCGCTGCCCGCCGGTTGGTCGACGATCCCGACGACGGCGAACGGGATCCCGACAACGATGATCGTTGATCCGACGCGAAGGCGGTGGGAGGCGGCGTGTTGGGTGTCGACGACCGCGACGGCGCCGCGGGCGTCAGACTGTGACAGGAACCGGCCCGAGCGGAGTGTGCCGGCCGCGGCCGGCCCAAGGCCGAGGCGCGTTACGTCGATCCCGTCGATCCTCGTGCTGGCCGGGATGGCGTCTGAACCGGCCGGAGGCGGGCTGACCTCGCTCAGGACCAACGAGTCCGCGACGCCGTCGACGTGCGCCAGTTTGGCGACGGCATCCACTGTGGACGAGTCCATCACCGCGCCGCCGTCCACCGACAGGCCGGAGCCACTCGCGCCACCCGCGTCGAGGCCGCTGGTCGCGCCGGCGTCGCCATGGCTGTCGGCCGGCGGTTTGGCGGTGACGATGATGTCGGTGCCGACCCCGTCCAGCGTGTGCAGCACCGCGTTCTGCGCGTCGCCGACGGCGGCCGAGATGGCCGTCGTGGTGAGGACGAGCCCGACGCCGACAGCGAGCCCCGCGGCGACGAGCGTCGCCTGACGCGACCGATGCCTCAGCTCACGCCCAAGGTAGGTCAGGACGAACACAGGGGCTCCGATCGGGTGTCCGCCGCGGGGCGGCGCCCGGTTCGCATGCCGCTCAGCCGATCCGCGTGTCGGTGGCGTCGAAGCTCAGCTCGCCGTCGTGCATCACCGCGACGCGTTCGGCGAGGGCGGCGACGGCGCTGTCGTGCGTGACGAGCACGAGCGTGAGCTGGTTGGCGGTCCAGATCTGTTCGAGCAGGGAGAGGATCTCGTCGCGGGTGTCGACGTCGAGGTTCCCGGTGGGCTCGTCGGCCAGCAACACGCTGGGTTCTTTGACCAGTGCCCGGGCGATACCCACGCGTTGTTGCTGACCGCCGGACAATTCGGAGGGAAGGTGCCCGGCTCGATCGGCCAGGCCCACGGCCGCCAGCGCTTCCGCCGAGCGCTTCCGGCGCTGGACGGCGGGGGTGCGGAGCGGGACGAGGGCAGCTTCTACGTTCTCGATCGCCGACAGGGTCGGGATGAGGTTGAACATCTGGAAAACGAAGCCGACCCGGGTGGCACGGACCTCGGTGAGCTGTGCCTCGGACATCGCGGCCAGGTCCCGGCCGTCGAGGTCGACGGTGCCGGTGCTGGGCCGGTCCATGCCACCCAACAGCTGCAACAGAGTGCTCTTTCCGCTGCCGGTGCGGCCCTGGATGGCGAGCCATTCGCCGTCGGCGATGGACAGGTTCAGGTTCTGCACCGCGGTGACGCCGCTGCCGCGGGTACGGCCACGGCCGCGGAAGGTCTTGGATACGCCGGTCAGTGTGTACATCGGATCCTCGATTCGACCTAAGGAGAGGATGGTCAGACGGGGTGCGTCGGGCGGGCTGGTCAGGCGACGCGTGCGAGGGCGTCGCCCGGGCGCATCCGCGCGGCGCGCCAGCTGCCGAGAGCGCCGGCCAGGACCGCGCCGACGATCGCGAGCCCGACCGCGAACAGGATCACCGTGGTTCCGACAGCGGCGTGCAGGTGGACGCTGACCGTGTGCACCCCGCCGGGCAGCGTCAGCGTCTCCAGGTGCCCATCTCTGATCAATGCACCCTCGGGTGGTGTAGAGCCGGGGTTCAGGGCGACGGCCGCGTCGAGCGTGGGGGCGATCGCGTCGATGACGGCGGCGCCCGCGAACCCGAACCCAACTCCGACCACGGCTCCGGCCAGGCCGGTCACGAGCGATTCGGCCAGGATCTGCGCGACGATGCGTCGGGTACGCCACCCGAGCGCCTTGAGCGTGCCGAACTCACGAACCCGCCGGCGCACCGCGGCGGTGGTCAGCAGACCGGCCAGCGCGAACGAGGCGAGGAGCATCGCTGTGGCCAGCCAGCGGCCGAGGTCGCTCGCGAGCGTGGCCGCGCTGGCCAGCGACCCGCTGACCTTGTGAGCCAGGTCCGTCGAGCTGGTGACGGTGGCGTTCGGGACCAGCGCGGCGATTTCGGCTTGCACGGTGGAGAGGTCTGCGGCACTGACGGCGGCCACGTAGATCGCAGTGAGCTTCCCGGCCAGGTCAGGCCGGCTGGAGGAGACGAGCGCCAGGGCGCGACCGAGCGGGATGAAGACCTCCTCGGGATTGCTGGCAGCGGGCTGGCTGATGATGCCGATCACCGTGAACCGGGTGTTGGCGATTTTGATCGTCGAGTTCGTCAGCAGGTGGTGTGCGGCCGCGTAGTGCGCGTCGACCACGGCGACGTCGGAGTCGGCATCCTTGGCGGTGAAGGACCGGCCCGAGGCGAGCGTGCCGGAGGCGTACGGGCCGAACGCGAGGTGCGCTACGTCGACCCCGTCGATGCTGGTCGAGGTGAGGCTGGGCAGCCCGCCGCCGGGTGCCGCCGGGCCGACGACCGTCTGGCTCACGGTCAGGCCGCCCGCTGCCTCGGCCACGCCAGACAGCTTCGAGATCGGGGCCAGGGCGGCGGAATCGAGCACCCCCAGGCCGGGTGGCAGCCTGAAGAGGTCCTTTCCCTCGTCTCCGGGCGTGATCATGCCCTGACCCGAGCCTTGCCCGCTCGAACCCGCCCCGGTGGTGGACGCCGTCGTCACCGAGATATCGGTGCCTACCCCGTACAGCGACTGGAGCACCGTGGTCTGCGCCTGGCTCACGCCTGTCGACGCCGCGGTCAGCGTGACCACCGCCGCGACACCCACCGCCAGACCGACCGCCACGATCGCTGTCTGCCGCAGCCGTCCCCGAAGGCCCCGCACCAGGTAGGTCACGAAAAATCTGCTCGACATCTTCGTCGGCGCGAGCGCCGGCTTGTCAGCGCCGAGCGCCGTCATGACGTATTTCCGGGCAGCGGGGGCAGGCTCGCCGGCGGATGCCCGGACGGCGTGAACGGGGTCCCTAGATCTGGCAGTGGCGCATCACCCGAGCCGCTCTGCTCCGGCTGGACCTGGTTCGTGCCCGGCGAGCTGGTACCTGGCCCGGCACCGGGCGCTGGCTTCGAGTTGTGGCACGCGGCGGCGCCGAGCAGGGTGCCTAGTAGCAGGCACAGTGCGACCGCCGCGGAGCGGACCGGCCTGCTCGCCGCCGAGGACCATCTGGCCGCGGCGGACATCGCAGGGCGTCGGTCCGCGGCTTTCATCGGTGGTGTGGTGTCCATCTCGCTCACGTCCTTGTCGGTTGCCGGATCGCCATCGGCATTCGGTCCGATTTCCCGATGCATCCGGTTACTAGGACGTTGATAAGCCAGGGGCGGCAACACGAGTCCAACGTCGGCTGTTTCCGCCGTGTTACCTACGCGGGTGGGACCATGGGAGGGCAGAGACGTCGCGGCCCAGGCGGTTCCCGCCCAGCGGGAGGGCAGGCGACGGCGGTTCGAGCCGAGACGTGAGATGAGGTGGCAGTCGAGCGTGAGCGGCCTGGCAGAGCGGGCGAGGGCAGTTGCCGAGGCATCCAGTGCACCCGGCGACGTACCCGGGCCGGGTCGGCGGGCGGCCTCGGCTGCCGCCGCGACTGCGCGTCCCGCCCGGCCGGTTGGCCGCGTCCGTCGACGGTCGCCGCGGTCGAGGTTGCCCTCGCGTACGGTCAGATTGCGTCTGACGCTGCTCTACGGCGGCCTGTTCGTTCTGTCTGGTGCCGCGCTGTTGGCGATCACGTATTTGCTGCTGCTGCGCTTCACAGCTCGCATCCAGATCACCACTGGCCCGGTCAGCGCACCGGACACCCAGGGCGGTCCGCTCGGCGGGCAACTTCCACCGGCCTCACCGGAAACCTCGTCGGCGGTCGTCTCGCGGATACACCACAGCTACCTCCACCACCTGCTCGTCGAGTCCGGGATCGCGCTGGCGATCATGGCGGTTGCGTCGATCGGGCTCGGCTGGCTGATGGCAGGCCGGGTGCTTCGCCCGTTGCGGACGATCACGGCGACCACGCTGCGGATCTCTCAGGAGAATCTGCACGAGCGCCTGAACCTGCCCGGCCCGCAGGACGAACTCACCGACCTCGGCGACACCATAGACGGCCTGCTGGTCCGCCTGGAGACCGCGTTCGAGGCTCAGCGGCGCTTCGTCGCCAACGCCTCCCACGAGCTACGCACCCCGCTCGCGATGATGCGGACCTCGCTCGACGTCGCCGAGGGCAAACCCCAGCCCGTGCCGCGAGAGGTCACCGTGCTCGCCGGCCGGCTCCGCGAGGGTCTCGACCAGGCCGACCGGCTGATCGAGAGCTTCCTCACCCTGGCGCGAGCCCACCAGGTCGTACCGGGCGAGGCGGCCGCCGTCTCGCTCACCGACCTCGTCGCCACAGCGCTGGCAGCCCACGAGGCTCGCTCCGCCGAGCTGGGCGTGGGCATCCACCGCCAGCTCGCGACCGTCGAGGTCACGGGAAATCCGACGTTGCTGCGGCGCCTGATCGAGAACCTTGTCGACAACGCCCTGCGGTACAACCATCCTGGCGGCTTCGTCCACGTCGGCTGCCACACTGCCAGTGACGGTACTGCTGGCGCGAGGACGGCCCAACTCATGGTCGAGAGCACCGGGGCGCTGCTCGACGACGCCGAGGTGCGGGAGCTCGGGCAGCCGTTCCACCGCCTGACCGCCGACCGCACGACCACCGGCAGCGTCGGGCTCGGGCTCTCGATCGTCACCGCCATCGCCGCCGCCCATGACGGCGCCCTCCACCTGAGCGCCCGACCGGATGGCGGACTCCGGGCCGTCGTCAACCTGCCTCACGTAAGCCGCGCCCCGGCGTCGGGGATGTCGCGGTGAGGGTACTCGTCGTCGAAGACGTGCACCGGCTCGCCGACGACACCGCCGAAGGCCTCCGTGACCACGGCATGGCCGTCGACGTCAGTTACGACGGTCTCGATGCCGCCGCCAAACTCGATGTCAACCGCTACGACGTCGTGTTGCTCGACCGTGATCTGCCCGGCCTGAACGGCGACATCCTGTGCCGGATGATCGCAGATTCCGAGAACCCGGCGATGGTCCTGATGCTCACTGCGGCCGACACCAGCGCTGACCGTGTCGCCGGGCTGAGCCTCGGCGCGGACGACTACCTACCAAAACCCTTCCACTTTCCCGAACTCATCTTGCGGGTGCGGGCGCTGGCCCGGCGCCGGCCCACCGCGCAACCGCGCGTCCTCAAAGCCGACGGCATCGAACTTGACCCACTACGCCACACCACCGTCCGCGACGGGAACCGACTCGATCTCTCAGCCAAGGAATTCGGCGTGCTGGAGGCTCTGCTGCGCGCAATGCCGGCCCCGCTGAGCGCCGAGCGGCTGCTCGAACAGGTCTGGGACGAGTACGCCGACCCTTTCACCAAGACCGTCTCGGTTACCGTCGGGCGGCTGCGCCGCAAGCTCGGTGACCCGCCCGTCATCGAGACGCTCCCGGGCGTCGGCTACCGCATCATCCTGATCGGCTGACCCGACTGACGGACGGCTGGTACAACCACCCGACCGCCTGCCGAGGTCCTCGCCCAGCCCGTGAGCCACCGGTGTTCGCGCCTCGTCGTGGGTGTACCGGTGCGACACGAGCCGCAGCTGGCCCACGGTGGCTCAGCAGACGTCGAGCCAGGAAGCGGTTCGCGACCTCGAATCCGGTCTCGTCCATGTCGAGGTCGCCAGCTGGACTGGCGCGAGCCGGATTTGCTTCCCTGATTCGCAGCTTCCGTGGTGCCACTACCTGGATGCCGACGACTACGAGGCATGCCGCGACGACACTGATTACACGCTGATCTGACCGGGAGCGCGTATGGATGCTCGTCGACGTCCCCTCAACCTGCGGTACAG
>NZ_CAUVXO010000128.1:0-615 GCF_963555865.1 Protofrankia sp. Cr1 | reverse complement strand
CTGGCCGCCAGGAGGAGAAGGCGGACCGCCGCGCGTCGTAGCCGGGCGCCCCAGCCAGCGGGTGGGAGGTGACCGACGAATGATCATCCTCCGCGGGCGGCTTGCGCGGCCGTCGAAGCTCTGTCAAGTCGCGTCAGATGCCCTTCGTGGGTGGTCGGGCCGCCGGCACCGTACCGGCTGTGTCCCGTCCCGCAGGCAGAATCTGGTCCGCGGGGCCTGCGAACTGTACCGATGGCCGCGTCCGTCGAGACCGGTGAAGGTGATTGTGTGAAGAAGATCGGAATCCTGCTGTTCGACGAATTTGAAGAACTCGACGCGGTCGGACCGTGGGAAGTGCTGTCGTTCTGGGCTCGCCAGTTTCCGGGCGATGGTTGGGAGGTCACAACACTTTCCCGAGATGGCATGCCGGTCACCGCCGCGAAGGGGCTTGTCGTCCACCCCGAGCATTCGTATGAGACGGCCCCGCCGCTTGACGTGCTGATCTACCCTGGCGGGCAGGGCACCCGCGCCCACCTGGGCGACGAGGCGCAACTCGACTGGGTGCGCCGGCAACGTGCGCAGGTGCCCCTCCTGGCCAGCGTCTGCACCGGCTCGCTGGTGTATGCGCGCGCCGGG
>NZ_CAUVXO010000127.1:10090-13440 GCF_963555865.1 Protofrankia sp. Cr1 | reverse complement strand
CGGTGTTGCACCGCCGTGACGAGGACGTCGGCACCCAGGAGCAGAACCGCGATCCAGGACACGGTCGCGACCCGCGCGAAGGCCCTGACCCACTCCCCGTCGCTGGGCAGGCTGTGGCGCAGCTGGACCTGGATGACATAGGTGGCGCTCAGGGTCAGCACGGCCACCGGTCCGAGCGTGAGCAGGGTCCGGCCCCGGGGCAGGAGTAGCGCGGCCAGGGTTGCCAGCCCGGTGGCGATACTCGCCGCCGGGTTCACCAGTGCCATGGCGATCAGGGCAGCCACCGTCGCTGCGAGTACCGCGACCGTGACCGGTACCCGCGGGGCCCGCGGCGCCGGCGATGCGAACCGGGGTAGCTCGGCGGTCACCGGATCGGCCTGCGTGCGTGATCGCCGGCGCCTTCTCGCCGTCACGACCATCAACACGACGCAGGAGGTCAGCGCGATGCCGGAGAGCGCCAGCGCACGGCGCACCAGCCGTTGGGGGGTCCAGCGCAGATCGACGGTGAAGCTGGACGCGGTCGGAGTGATCCGCCAGCCGTTGGCGTAGCCGTCCACCAGTCGTGGCGCGCCGTAGTCGGTGGTCGTCGATCCTCCCGTTGAGGTTCCCCGTGAGGTCGCCTTCCAGCCGGCGGACAGGCTCTGCCCGAGCACCAGCCAGAACGGTGTGCCGGGTTCGGCGTTGGTGACCCGCAGGGCGAACGAGGTGTCGCTCGATCCGGTGACCGCCACCGCCGGCGCGCGGGTGGTGCTCGCGCCCGATGATCGGACCGGGGTGCTCTGGTCGGCCGGTGCGACCGAGCCGGCGGCAGTGATCGGCGACGCGCCACCACCGGGCTCGGAGGCCAGTACAAGGCGGTCCAGATCGTATCCGACGCCGGCTCCCGCGATGGTGCGTAGCACGTGGTCGCCGGGTCCCAGGGTGATGGGGTCGCCGCAGAGCGACACCAGCAGGCCCTTGCGGGCGAGCGCGTCGGCGCTGGAACCGGTGATCCGTACCGGGACCGGGTGTCCGTCGAGCGTGAGGAGATCGCTACGGCATGCGCCCGGCAGGGCTGCCGTCGCCGGGGGAACCCGCAGGCCGGCGATGTCGACCTCGGCCAGTCCCACCGGCATCGTGATCAGCTGCTGGCTGATCGGGTCCCGGGTGGTGACCGACCGGATGTCGTCGACCACAAGGCGGATGTTGCTGCCCCGGACGGGGGGAAAGGAGAGGGTGACCGTCCGGCTGGCGCCTGGCTGTCCGATCCTGGCGCCCGGCATGTCGGTGATCGGCGGGATGGTCAGCGTGTCCACCCGCTTACCGTCCACGACCAGCCCGAGTGTCCTCGGCACGGAATGGCGCCCGTCGGCCACCACCGACAGGGTCAGCGTCGAGAAACTCACCGGCTTCGGGGAGTTGACCTGGATCCAGGCGTCGGTCTGCATCCCGAAGCCGGGACTCCACAGCGTCGCCGGGTCACCGTCGAACGCGCCGGCGCTGCCGGCAGCCAGATCACCGGGCAGCCGCCCGGACGATTCGGTGGTCACCGTGTCCGAGGGCCGGCCGGTGGAGGTACCCAGGATCAGGTCGTTGGCATAGGCGGACGCGCGGGCGGTGCCGGTGAGCGCGAAGGTACGCGCGGTGGGCAGGGTGAACACCCGTGCCATGGCCGCCTCGGCGTCGGATCGGAACGGTTCGCCCGGGTTCGCCCGGTCGCGGGTGACCTGCAGCATGAGCCGGTGTTGCACCGATGCCGTGCCCGCCGCGGTCAGCAGGTCGGTCGGCATCCGCAGGAGCTCGTGTGCGTGCGGGGACGTGCCGTCCGGTCGGACGATGTCGACTTCGGCAAACCCGACGCTGGACAGATCCGCGTATTGCGCGCGGACCCCCGTGTTGGTCTCCTCGACGGTGATGTCCAGGCGGGTGAACCGACGGGCCGGGAAGGTGACCAGCTGGCCGGCTTCGGTCCGGGACGCGGCGGTGAGGTTCACACTCACCGGTGCGCCGCCGTCGAACCGGAGCGTCGCCTTGGTGATCCACCGGTTGGGGGAGCCGCGTAGCGGTTGGACGAGACGGACGCGGTCGGTGCGCACCGGGTCCGTCACGGCGATCTGGAGGCGCTGGCCCGCCGGGTTGGCGAACGCGCCGACCTGCCACGCGGTGTCGAGGTCGCCGTCGACCGCGCCCACCGGACGTTCCGGCGGGCTGTAGGAGAACGCGTTGCCGTAGCTGGTTGCGCCGACGGCGGCGATGTCGCCGGGCTGGCCGGGGGCGTGCAGCACCGCGACCGTCTGGGCCGCCGTGGTCTCGGCCGGAAAGACCGGTAGTCGGTTGTCGTTGGGGTCGGGTGCCAGCGCGACCGTGTCGGGGCCTTCCACGTACCCGTAGTTGTCCCGGATCGAGCCCCACCGTTCGGCCCGGCGCCGGTTGCTGTCGGTGAGAAGAAGATCGGCGCCGTCGCTCAGGGCCTGGCCGACCGATGCCGGGTCGGCTGCCATCGACGCGGTGTAAAGGATGGCCCGGTTCGTTGTGAGCGGGTCGGCCAGCAGGCCGGCGGCTGCGGCGTCCACCAGCCCCTCCCCGTTGCCGCTGACGAGCAGCGGTGCCCCGGTGGCCGCCGTCCGCACGATGGGTTGTGGGTCGGTGACTCCGAATACGGCCAGCGCCGGCGGGTCGACCGCGTCCGGTGGGGTACCCAGGGCCAGCTCGTCGTTGACGGGAATGCGTGGTGCGTCGGTGACCGGCGGGCCGAAGCGGCGTGGCGCGCCAAGCCCGGCGGGCACCGGGTCGGTGAACAGCGCCCAGGTAGGCACCGGCCGCGGGGTGCGGAAGCGTTCGTACTGCTGGTTGCTGCGCAGCACGATGTCACCGACTCCCATCAGCCGGGCCATGTCGGCCAGCGAACTGGTTTCGAACACGCCTTCCTGCATCCGGCGGTCCACGGCGCGTAGCAGGTCGGCGGATGCGGCGGCGCTGAACGGGATCAGCTCACGCACCAGGTAGGGGCGGTTGGTCAGGCCGGGCAGGACGGGGTCCAGGGTGGTCCCCCAGCGGTAATGGGCGAAGTCCGCACCGGGCAGTTCCAGCACCCGGGTGGCCGGACCGGTCGCGTCCAGTGCGGTGGCGACCTGGCGCTCGTAGGCGGGGATCTGCTCGGGGCGGTCCAGATCCGACTCGATGAACCGGCCACGCCACAGCGGACTGAGGTTCGCCACTATCAGGACGACGACGACGATCCATGCGGTGCCGGGCGCCAGCCGTGGCAACCGGGTCCGGACATCGCGGCGGCGGGTGCCCCCGGAGCGCCCGCGCACGCGTCCACTGACGGTGCCGACCGCGGTGCCGACCGCGGTGCCGACCGCGGTGCC
>NZ_CAUVXO010000127.1:3946-9622 GCF_963555865.1 Protofrankia sp. Cr1 | reverse complement strand
GTGGTACCGCCCGGGGCATTGACCGGAGCGCGAACCCGGCGGTGGATGCCTGCGCGAACGCGCGGAACGCAGCGCCCAGCGGCGAGGGGTTGTCATAGGGGTACACGCCCACCGCGACCGTGGTACCGACGAGCACCAGCAGGACAAAGTAGGCTTTGTAGCCCCACCGAAGCAGCGCCGCGCCCGCCAGCGCCAGCATGGGTACCGCGAAGCTCACGGCGACCACCCACACGGTCTGGGTGTAGTCACGCGACGGAGTGATCCAGGTGCCGAGAGCATCCTCGCCGTAGAAGTACCAGTTGCCCAGGCCGCGTAGTACCTCCGACGCCTGCGAGGCGCTCGCCACCGTCTTGAGCGTCTCGCTGTAGGCAAGGATGTCCACGCCGTAGCCGGCCTGGGTGACCAGACCCGCGATCCACCAGGCCGAGCACAGCACGACCAGCACACCGGTACGGACGATCATGCCCAGCGCGGGGCCGAGCCGGACCTCCCGGGTCCCCCACAGGGCAAAGGGTAGCCACAGCATCGGCGCCAGCAGCACGAAGATCAGGCTGGCCGCGTTGCTGCTGCCGACCAGCGCGACGGTGACACCGAACGCGGCCGGCCAGCGCCAGCCGTCCGGCAGCCAGGCCGCGCGGCCGCCCCGGGCCTCGCGCAGCCCGCGGACGGTGATCCCGAGCAGCCAGCCCAGGCCCGTGTACGGCAGCAGGATCGCCGACATCCGAGCCTCGTACTCCAGGACATAAGGGCTCAACATGTAGGCGACCGCGGCGACGAAGGCGGACCTGTTCGGCCACCGAAACGACCGCATGCAGAACAACACGCCCGCGCCGGCCAGGAACAGCACCGAGCCGGTCCACAGCCGCTGGGCGACCCAGGCGGGCAGACCGACGAGGTCGACGAGCCAGAAGAAGGCGCCCTGCGGGAGGAGGAAACCGATGTTCTGGTGGGTGACCGCACCCATCCCGATGTTCGGGGCCCACATGATCCCCGCATGGCTGATCAGCCGTTGCGGGTCGATGTACAGGTAGGCCTTGGTGTCGACACCGACCCGCCCGGGTGCGGTGAGCAGCAGCGGGAGGTAGGCGATCGCGGCCAGCAGCGACGCGGGCCACGACGGCAGCCACCGGCGTCGCAGCGGCGACGACTCGCCGCCGGCGCCCGGGCGGCCGGCGAGCCGGCGGGAGAGAACTCGCCGCGGATGTGCCGATGGTGCGGTCAGGGTCACCGGTCCAGCCCAATCGTCCTGGTTCGGCTCCCGGTCGCTGGTGCGGCAGGGAGGAAGACGGCAGCACGCCGCGGGCCTGGCCCCCAGGGCCTGCGGTGATCGCGAAGCGTGTCCGAAGCATCCTAATCCGACCCGCGACGCGTCCGAGCAGCGATGATCGCACGCTCACCGGGTGGCGGTGCGCCGGGCGTCAGCCCAGACCAGCAGTCCCGTGCCTGCGGCCAGTACCGCATGCAGCGCGAGTTCCAGCCGGGCGGTCGCCACCGAGGCGCCGCCGACCCACCAGATGCCCGCAACGGCGAGGGCCGTCGCGGCCGCGAGCACCACCAAGACGCCGCGCGCGCCGACGGCCAGCAGGTAGTGGGTGAACAGGACGGTTGCCCCGAGGCAGGTCATGGCTGCGGCCAGCGGTGCGAGGGAGCCTGCGGCCGCGGTCAGCCGTGGGCCGAAGGCCAGTGCCAGTCCACCCGCCGGAGCGAGCAGGGCGACCAGGAGCAGCCCGGTGGCCGGCACCGCGAGCATCGCCAGGGTCGCGCCCAGCTGGTGCAGCGCGTGCTCACCGCGGTGGCGGCGGCTCGCGGTCTCGGGCAGCAGAAAGCCCCCCAGGACGACCGCGGCGAAGACCAGCGCCTTGCACGCGACGGACACCGCCGCGTACGAGCCGGCGTCGACGGAGCGGTGTGCGCCGATCGCCAGCACGTCGATGTTCTGGAGCACGCCCAGCAGGACCAGGGCGCTCAGCGCGGCGCCGACCTCGACGGCCAGCCGGTTCGGCGCCATCGCGGGCGCGGTGCCTGCGGACAGGTTGGCGGCGGGCGGGTTGGCGCGCGCCGCAGCGCGGCCGGCGTGGGAGCCCAGGATCGAGCGCCCGTGCCCGAGCCCGACCAGTACACCGAGCAGGATCGCCAGGCAGACGCCATCGGCTCCGAGACCCGCCAGCACCAGCCCGACCGCGAGGGCGCCCCGGACCAGGCCCTCCAGCAGCAGGTTGGCCGCGAGGCCGGCGTACCTGTGGGTGGACTGCAGCAACCCGCGGTCCACGCAGAGCAGGCACCAGGCTGCGCCCGCGGTGAGCATCTCGGCGACACCGCCGGGACCCGGCAGGGACAGCGCCGTGGCGATGACACCCCGCAGCAGGAGAGCTGCGATACCGGTCAACACGACCAGGACGACACCGCCACGCCGGACCCGCGCAATCCATTGGTCGATCATCGCGGCCTCACCCGTCTGCTGCCAGGGCGTCACCTTGCGGACGACGCCGACGAGCAGGGCGCTGCCGGGCATGGACACCACGAAGAACAGCGCCAGCAACTGGGCCAGCGCCCCGTAGGCGGTGGTGGACAGATGCCGGGCGAGCACCAGCGTGACGAGCAGGTTCGCGAGGTTGGCGGCGAGGGCGGCAACGGCCAGTGGGGACGCACCGCGAATCGCCCCCCGCAGGGCGTGCCGGGGTGGGGCCGCTACCGCGAGCGGGGCCGGCACCGGTGCCGCCGGGGATCGGGGGGGCCTTGCACCGACCGGGCCGCGCTCGGGTGGGCACGGGCGCCGGGCAACCGGGACCGCATCCACCGTGCCCGGACGGCTGGCCGTTGTGTCCTCCCACCATGTCACGACGGCAACATTCCCATTACTAATTGTAACAAGCATGTAGCTGGCCATCTGGGGCCGGCCATGGCGGACTCCGGCCGGCCGGGCCAAAGGTGGCGCGATCACCGTTGTCGTCGGGACGTCTCAGGTGGTCCCGGTGCCCTTTTCGGTCACGAAGATCGCGGTGGATGGAAACAGGCGGCCACGCACCGGCCCCCACTGGCCCCAGACCCGGTCGTGCCCGGCCGGCCACTCCGGTTCGATCAGGTCCAACACGGTCAGACCGGCGGCCACCAGCTCCCGGACGCGGTCACCGACGGTCCGGTGGGTCTCGGCGTAACTCGTCCGGCCGGCCCAGTCCCGCTCGACGTATGCCCGCCGGTCGAAGTAGCTGCGGACCACGGTCAGACCCTCCCTGCCCGGATGATCGGGAAAGGACCAGATCATCGGGTGTGTGGTGGAGAAGACCCAGCGCCCGCCGGGACGCAGCACCCGGGCGACCTCACGCATGACGGCCGCGCTGTCCGCGACGAAGGGGATCGCGCCAAAGGCCGAGCAGGCCAGGTCCACACTTGCGGCGGCCAGCGGCAGCCGGGTGGCGTCGGCCTGTACCAGGGCGACGTCCACACCGGTGGCCACCGACAGCGTCCGGGCGTGCCGCAGCTGGCCTGCGGACAGGTCCAGCGCGACCACGTCCGCACCACGGGTGACCAGCCAGCGGGCACACTGCGCGCCGCCGCACCCGATCTCCAGCACGGTCCGGCCGCGGACGTCGCCGAGCAGGTGCGCGTCGGCCTCCCGCAGACCCTCGGGGCACCACAGGAAGTCCGTGTCACCGAGAAAGGCACCATGCTCGGCCTGGTAGTCGTCGGCGGTGGCGTCCCAGTAGCCACGGTTGGCCCATCGGGCGCTGTCGTCGTCGACGTCGCTGTACCCGAACTCGGCGGGGTGATACCCGCCCGGCGGGTACTGCGGCAGGACGGGCCGGGGCGCGTCCGGTCTGGCGGGTTCTGGTCCGTTCACGGCATCGATCCTCGCAGTGTCCGCTGGGCATCGAATCGGGGGTGGGTTGGCCGCCGCGTGCGTCATCCCGTTCCGATGATGTGACATGGTCGCGGTCCCATCGGGTTCGCGGGCCGTCTCCGGCGCGGTTCACCCCGACGCGGGACGAGGTTGACCCGCCATGGCGTTGACCACCCTGGACAACGATCCCTAGACTTGGGTCTGGCACGAGAGTCTGTGGATCTCAGACCTAGTAGATCCGCTCGAGCGTCGCTATCGGTACCGACAGTGTTCGTTTTGCACGGTCCCTGTCCCTCCGTCCCGGCGGTTCGATCCGGCCCCTCGTGCATTCGACGAACCCTGTAGCCGGAGCCGACCCCTTGACGAGCACCACCGACGTACGACCCGTGGAGACCGTGACCACACCGCCCACCCCGACCACCCCGCAGGTCGCGGTCAACGACATCGGCTCGGCTGAGGACTTCCTCGCCGCCGTCGATAAAACGATCAAATTCTTCAACGACGGTGACATCGTCGACGGAACCATCGTCAAGGTGGACCGCGATGAGGTGCTCCTCGACATCGGTTACAAGACCGAAGGCGTGATCCCCTCGCGGGAGCTTTCGATCAAGCACGATGTCGACCCGCACGAGGTCGTGACGGTCGGTGATCACGTAGAGGCCCTTGTTCTCCAGAAGGAGGACAAGGAGGGCCGTCTCATCCTGTCCAAGAAGCGCGCGCAGTACGAGCGCGCCTGGGGCACGATCGAGAAGCTCAAGGAGGAGGACGGCGTCGTCAACGGCACCGTCATCGAGGTCGTCAAGGGCGGTCTCATCCTTGACATCGGGCTGCGGGGCTTCCTGCCTGCGTCGCTGGTGGAGATGCGCCGGGTGCGCGATCTGCAGCCCTACGTCGGCCGCGAACTCGAAGCCAAGATCATCGAGCTGGACAAGAACCGGAACAACGTGGTTCTGTCCCGGCGCGCGTGGCTGGAGCAGACCCAGAGCGAGGTCCGGTCGGAGTTCCTCGCGCAGCTGGCCAAGGGCCAGATCCGCAAGGGCGTCGTCAGCTCCATCGTCAACTTCGGGGCGTTCGTCGACCTTGGTGGTGTCGACGGTCTGGTGCACGTGTCCGAGCTCTCCTGGAAGCACATCGACCACCCCTCGGAGGTCGTGGAGGTCGGCCAGGAGGTCACGGTCGAGGTGCTCGACGTCGACCTGGAGCGCGAGCGGGTGTCGCTGTCGCTCAAGGCCACGCAGGAAGACCCGTGGCGTCAGTTCGCCCGTACCCACGCGATCGGTCAGGTCGTCCCGGGTCGGGTCACCAAGCTCGTGCCCTTCGGCGCGTTCGTCCGGGTGGACGAGGGCATCGAGGGTCTGGTGCACATCTCCGAGCTGGCCGAACGGCACGTGGAGATCCCCGAGCAGGTCGTGAACGTCGGCGACGAGATCCTCGTCAAGGTCATCGACATCGACCTCGACCGGCGCCGGATCAGCCTCTCCCTCAAGCAGGCGAACGACTCCAGCGCCCTTGTCGGCGAAGGCGAGGCGTTCGACCCGTCCCAGTACGGGATGGAGGCCAAGTACGACGAGGCGGGCAACTACGTCTACCCCGAGGGTTTCGACCCGGAGACGGGGGAGTGGCTGCCGGGCTTCGAGGAGCAGCAGACCGAGTGGGAGCGGCAGTACGCCGACGCCCAGCAGCGCTACGAGGCGCACCAGGCGCAGATTCGGGCCGCGCAGGAAGCCGAGGCCGCTGCGGTCGCCCCGTCGTCCTACACCTCTGCCGAGCCCGACCAGCCCGCCTCCGCGATCGACGAGGACGCGCTTCGTCGCCTTCGGGAGCAGTTCGGCCGGGAA
>NZ_CAUVXO010000127.1:1672-3382 GCF_963555865.1 Protofrankia sp. Cr1 | reverse complement strand
GTTGCCGAACTCGGGGGTGCGCGGACCCCCATCTGGATGTGGACCCGTCCGCAGGAGGTCGACAGCGCAGCCCTCGACCAGCTGCGCGCCGTCGCGGATCTCCCCTATGTCCATCACCATGTCGCGGTCATGCCCGATGTCCACCTGGGCAAGGGCGCGACCGTCGGTTCCGTCGTAGCCATGCGGGACGCGGTGTCGCCCGCGGCCGTCGGCGTCGACATCGGCTGTGGAATGGCCGCCGTCCGCACGAACCTCACCGCGAGTGATCTTCCGGATGATCTGGGTGCGATACGCGCCGCGGTCGAGGCGGTGATTCCGGTCGGGCGTCTTGGACACCCGACCGTCTCGGGCAGGGTGCGCTCCCACCGGGAGCTCTGGGACGGTTTCGCCGACCTGCATCCGTTGGTCTCGGGACGGCTGGAGCGGGCCATGGCGCAGCTGGGGACGCTCGGCTCGGGCAACCACTTCATCGAGCTGTGCCTCGATACCGGCGACCAGGTGTGGCTGATGCTGCACTCGGGCTCACGCAACATCGGCAAGGAGCTGGCCGAGGTCCATATCGGGATCGCGAAACGGCTGGCGCACAACGGCGACCTGCGCGACCGGGATCTGGCGGTGTTCCTCGCGGGCACGGCGGAGATGCGGGCGTACCGGCATGATCTGGTCTGGGCGCAGCGGTACGCACAGCTGAATCGGGTGACGATGCTCGGCCTGTACCAGGATGTGCTGCATGGTTTCTTCCCGGGACTGCGGCTGCCGGTTGCGCCGCAGAGCGGTCCGTATGCGGGGGAACGAGCGTTCGCCTCGGTGAACTGCCATCACAACTACGTGTCCGAAGAACATCATTATGGCGCGGATGTGCTGGTGACCCGCAAGGGCGCGATCTCGGCACGGTCTGGGGAATACGGCATCATCCCGGGTTCGATGGGTACCCGGTCCTACATCGTTCGTGGACTGGGGAATCCGGAGTCTTTTCACTCGGCGTCGCATGGGGCCGGTCGGCGGATGAGCCGGTCGAAGGCGAAGAAGATGTTCACCGTCGAGGATCTGACCGCGGCGACCGCCGGGGTGGAATGCCGTAAGGACGCCGGTGTGATCGACGAGATCCCGGCGGCCTACAAGGACGTCGAGCAGGTCATCGCCAACCAGCGGGACCTGGTCGCTGTCGCCGCGGAACTGCGGGCCGTCCTGTGCGTCAAAGGCTGACCCGGTGCGGCACCCGTGAACTGCTGCGCGGGATGGGCGAGGGTGAACTGTCAGGCGCCGGCGAACGAGGGCGCGACGTCGAGCATCGCCTGTGCGATCGCGGTGTCTCCCACCAGCTCGGCGCCGATGTCGCCGGCCTGGCGGCGGTCGGCGACCAGCAGACAGAAGTCGAGCAGGGGCGCGGACATCGCCGCGCTGGTGGCGGGTGGCGTCCCGCTACCGGCAATCTCGCTGGTGCCGTCCGGCCCGATCATCCACCGGCCGCCACCGGGGCCCGAGAGGTTGACAAGGAGCGTCGCGTCCCCGGAAGCAGGTGGTAGCGCGGCCCGTACCTTTGGGGTGAGCCACCGCATTGCGGTGTCGGCCATCCGGTGGAGGTGATCGGCGGGTGGCAGCGGCATGGCCAGCCCGACCCGCTCGGCGATGTCACGGCCGTGGATCCACGTCTCGAAGGCCCGGATGGTCAGGTAGGCGCCCAGCGGGCCAAAGGGCGCGCGACGATCG
>NZ_CAUVXO010000127.1:0-1238 GCF_963555865.1 Protofrankia sp. Cr1 | reverse complement strand
GCCCGCTGCGGCGGAGCTGCTCGGCGATCCGTTCCATGGCGCCATACCAGGCCGACCAGGTGCGTCCGGTCGTCCAGTCATGTTGGTGAGCGTGGACGGCGGCGGTCCGTTCATCCAGGTCGGTGCTGTGCACAGGCGGATCCACCGCCAGGCCGATCCCGGCCGCGACCAGCCCGTCGGAGGCGGCCAGATGCGCGACGAGCTCGCGGGTGTTCCAACCGTTGACGATCTCGCGCGTCCAGTCGTCGGCGGTGAGCTCGGCAAGCAACCGGTCGACGGCGCCAACCTGGGTGAGGTAGGGATCTGCGATCTCCGGTGCCACCGGCGTGGCCGGACGGCGAGTCAGAGCCGCCGCCATGACCGCGGCCAGGGCGGCGGAACCGGCCGGGTCCACCTCGGTGGCTACCGCATCGGCCGCCTCGGCGGCTATCTCATCGGCTACATCGCGGAGCATGTCGCCGGACACCTCGCAGGCCAGGTCGTGCCGCTGCCGGCCGACAAGACCGACCAGGCCGATGCTGAGCGTCTCGGCCGTGACCAGGCAGTGCTCGCACCGGCCGAGGTGCGTGTCGACGATGACCGTCTCGTCGGGATCGCAGGCGCCGAGGAGGTAGGCACCGAGAAGGTCATCGACATGTCCTCCGTGGCCGTCGGGGGCCGGATTCCGCAACGGGTGCGCGGGCGCAAGGTCGTGCGGTTCGACCTTCCTGGCGCTCACACGTGAACCCCTTCGCGCTCCAACCGGACCGCAAGTTTCTGCAGGGCAGCGCGGATCCGGGATTTTGCCGTGCCTTCCGGAATGGTGAGTCGGGTTGCCACCTCACGGTAGGTGTAGCCGTCGAAAAAGGCGAGTTCCACCGCTTCGCGCAGCAGCGACGGGAGATCCGCCACACCACGACGCACGATCGCCGCGGTGACCTCGGTCAGCACCACCGTGTCGGCGGCCGGGCCGTCGGGCGTTGCGGCCAGTTCCCGGGCGACGGTCTCGGACGGCCTGCGCGCGCTTTCCCGCCGGACCCAGTCCACCGCCCGACGCCGGGCCATGACGACCAGGTAGGCGCGCAGGCCGCCGCGGTCAGGATCAAACCGCAACGGGTGCTCCCACAGGTGCACCAGGACGTCCTGGACGACCTCGGCCGCGGCTTCGCGGTCCGCGGTGATCTGGGCGGCCGCGGCGGCGAGGTAGCGGGCGTAGCGCGCGTGCACCTGCGCGAGCGCGTCGGCGTCGCCGGCGGCGA
>NZ_CAUVXO010000126.1:5419-12892 GCF_963555865.1 Protofrankia sp. Cr1 | reverse complement strand
GGCTGGTGCTCGATGACGTACACCTGCGCCTCGTCCGGCCGAAAGCGTGCCGCCAGACTGGTGATCAGCGTGCGGGCCAGCGTCGTGCGGCCCTGCTGCGGCCCACCGGCCACCAGCAGCCGGTCGCTTCCGGCTAGGTCGAGCACGGCCGGCGGCTGGGCCTGGGCGTCGGGGATGTCGATCAGGCCGTACGGGACGGCTGTCGCGGGCGGTTCGACGGTGGCCCTGGCCGCAAGGTCGTCGAGCGTCAGGTCCGCGGGCAGCGGCGGCAGCAAGGGTCGCAACGGCGCTGGGCGGCCCAGCCGGCCGGCGGCGGCCTCGATCGCGCGGACGGTCAACGTCTGGTCGGTGGCCGCGCCGCTGTGGTCCGCCCGATCCTCCGGCCGGGCGGTGCCGAGCGCGACCCAGTCCACGATCCGGATGTGGGCGGGCCGCGCCCCACCGACGGGCGGCGGATCACCCAGGTAGCCGGACTGGAACAGGCGCGGCGTCCGCGTCTCGTCCTTCGTGCAGAGAATCATGCCGCGGCCACGCAGCCGGCCGGGGATGGCCGCGGCATCCGGTATGCCCAGGACCTCGACGCTGTCGGCCGGCTCGTTCTGTCGGAGGGTGATCCGCAGTTCGATGTTGTTCTTCAGCTCGGCCGACAGCTTGCCCTGCAGCGACTGCGTGGCCAGCACCAGGTGCATGCCCAGCGACCGGCCTTTGGCCGCGACGTTGACCAGTGCCCGCAGGAAGTCCGGGGACGTCTCCAGTACCCGGGCGAACTCATCGAAGATCATAACAAGGCGGGGGAGGGCGGGCAGCCCGGGTGCATCGCGCCGGGCCCGCCAGTACTCGTCGATCTCACCGCCGTACCGGGCGAGCAGGGACTCCCGGCGGCGCACCTCCGCCCGTACCGAGGCGAGGACCCGGTCGGCGGCAGCCTGGTCGAAGACGTCCGCCGGTGTCTCGCCGGTGGAGCGGATGAGCCCGACGACGTGCGGGCAGCGCTCGAACGGGAGGAACGCGCTGCCGCCCTTGAAGTCGACGAGGACGAGGTTCAGCTCGTCGGGGGTGTTGGCCAGTAGCAGCGAGGTGACGAGCGTCTGGAGCAGGATGCTCTTGCCCGCGCCGGTGGCGCCGCCGAGCATCGTGTGCGGTCCCTGCCCGGCGAGGTCGACGGTGACCGGACCGTCCCCGTCCGCGCCGAGGAGCACCCGGGTGGTCGGCCCCGGCTGGTCCGCCCACAGGGCGAGCACGTCGTCCGCGGACGGTAGGCCGACGCCGACGAGCTCGAGGAAGCGCACCGGGTAGGGGATGGCTGATTCCGCACTGCCCAGTGACAGCCGGTCGCGCAGGGCTGCGACGGCCCGAGCGAGCCGCTCGGCGTCGGCGGGGTCGATTCCCTCGCAGCGGCCGATCGCGACCTGCTCGCCGCGGCGGTGGGTCAGCCGGACGGCACGAGTGTCGTCGACCTGACATTCTGCGCGGCACTCGTTCATCCCGTGCCGGTCGACGGCGATCACGTACACGCCCGCCTCCGGCCCGTCCCGCAGGATCGCCTTCATACCCGACAGGTTGCGCAACGCGAGTGCACCGTCGAGCACGACCACGACGTCCTCGGCGAAACCGACGTTCCCGCTGCCCCGGCGTTCGGCGGACCGGATGGTGATCAGATCCCGGAGCTCGGCGATGCGGCTGGCCCGGGTGTGCTCGGTGTTGCCGACCCAGCAGGGCACCGGGCCCGCCTCACCTGCGGCGACGTGCGGCAGCCAGGCCGCCCACGCCAGGTCGCCCCGATCCCCGGATGTGATCAGGACGATCCGCAGGTCGTCGGGGCTGCGGAGCACGCCGAGCTGGACCAGCAACCACCGGGCCAGGTCAGCGGCGGGGCCGGCCGGACCGGTGACGCCCAACACACCCACGGCGCGCAGGTCGACGGTCAGCGGCACGCCGCGCAGGGTCGGCTCGGTGAAACCGGCCCAGCGCTCGCCGCGCAGGTCGATCGAGGCGGGCTCGTCCGCGGTGCCCACTCGCAACCGCAGACCGTCCGGCGAGTCCGCGTTGCGCGGCCATACCCGGCGGTCGGCTCCGGTCGCGGCAAGGGTGAGGTCGAGCCGGTCGGGCGCCTGCGCGCGGCGGATCTTCTCCTCGGCGGCCACTGCGGTCGTGATCGTGTGCAGCGCCGCCCCCTTCTCCTTCTCGAAGCGTTGATCGTCAGCGCCCCGCTGTCTGCGGGTCACCAGCTGGTTGCCGATGACGCTGGCCGGGCCGAGTAGGCAGGTCACCAGCAGGATGGGGTTGCGCATGACCACGAACAGGACGCCACCGATAAGGACCGGCAGCAGCGCCGGGATCCAGACGGCGCCGCGGGAGGCGGTCTGGCGGGTGGGGGCCGACGGCAGCGTCACCTCGGTACGTCCGACGGCGGGTGTCGGGGCGAAGGCCCGGTCGAAGTCGAGGCGACCGTCGTGGCTGCGAGTCGTCGGCAGCGGCGAGCGGGGCAGCGGCACCCACTCCATGCGGTCGGTACCGGCCTCGAGAACGGCCCCGGCCGCAAGGGGCGCCGGCCCGACCAGGGACGCGTCGTCGACCAGGGTGCCGTTGCTGGAATGGAGGTCCTCGACGGTGACCGCGCCATCCCTTGACACCGTGAGCGCCGCATGGTTGCGGGAGACTTCGTCACAGGTGAGCACGACCCGTGCCTGCGGATCGCGTCCCATGACGTGGCCGCCCGGATCGAGCCAGCTGACCAGGCCGGCGTCGTGGCCGTCGAGCACCCGCAGCGCGCCGACGGCACCGGGCACAACGGCGCGCGGTTGTGGACCCGGCGCTCCGATACTGATTGTCGTGCCGTGCACCAGCGGGCTGTCGCCAACGGTCGCGGCGGGGTCGAGCAGTCGGCCGCCGACGAAGCAACGGCGACCGCCGACCGGTAATGGCAGCGCGTCGAGCACGGAACCGACCCCGGTCCCGGGATCGGCCGATATCTCGACGTCATACCGCGCGCCGGTGCCGGGGTCGTGCACACTCAGTCTGAGGATCATCCTCTGCTTCGCTCTGTGTGTGTCCGTGTGCTGTAGCCACCGCCAGGTACCACCAAGAACAGTGTCTCGGACATCATCGGAGGCCGACCGCTTGAGGTGTGCCCGGGCACGTACAGGTTCGTCGAGGACCGGCGATTGCCCTCGGGTGCCGCCGTGAGGAACGGATGTCTTCGTCAGGCCAGTCGTCTGCAACGGTTTCTGTGCCAGAATCCAGCATGGCGAGTCTACCCAGGTCGGCTGAAGACCTCACCCCCGCGATGCTGACCACCCTGTTGCGTCCGGCCCATCCAACAGTTGTCGTCGACGGGGTGGACCTGATAGGCGCGACGCGGGTCGGTGTTGCCACCGCTACCGGTGAGAAGGCATCAACCGCGGATCGTCTGACGCTCGGATTGCGGTACGCGCCGGGATGCGATGCAGGGCTGCCACCGCGGATGTTCCTCAAGACCCTGCTGGTCGGTGAGGATCAGTCGGGTCTGCCGCGCGCAGCTCCCGCCATGTACCGCACGGAGATCGGTTTCTACCGGGAGGTCCGCCCCCAGCTCGACGTGGAGGCACCCCGGATGTTCTTCGGCGATCTCGACGACGAGACCGGGCAGTTCGTGGTGCTCATCGAGGATCTCTCGTTGCGGGATGCAACATATCCCAATGCGCTGGGGTCACTGACCCATGAACAGGCTGCCGCGCTGCTTGCGGAGCTGGCCAAGGTCCATGCCGCCTACTGGTCAAGTTCTGATCTTCACGAGGTCTTCCCATGGCTGGAGACACCCGACTCGGGCGAGAACATGGAGTTCTTCCGGACCACCGGTCGGAAGATCTTCGATAAGCAGCTGAAGATCGACTGGAAAGCCGAGATCGTCGCCGGACTCGGGCGATCACACGACGAACTCTGGGCGGCGTTGTGGAAGCTTCAGGTCCTCATGGAGAAGGAACACAGATGCCTGCTGCACGGTGACGCTCACGTCGCCAACACCTATCTGCTGCCGACGGGTGGCGGACTGCTCGACTGGCAGTTCTGCAAGGCCGGTAACTGGGCCAGCGACGTCGCCTACCTGATCGTGACCGCCCTTGATTCTGAGCGTCGGCGGAGCCTTGAGCGGGACCTGATCGCCGGTTACCTCGACGAACTCGCCCGCCACGGCGTTACACCACCCAGCGCCGATGACGCCTGGCTGCTCTACCGGCAGAACATGGTCTGGGGGGTGGCTGTGGGCTGGGTGATGACTCCGCCCACCCACCACGGCCCGGCTCTGATCAGTGCCAACCTTCAGCGGTGTGTTACTGCTGCCATCGATCTCGAGTCCTTCAAGGCCATCAGCTGACCGCAGCGTTCGCTCCGCTGATGTCAATCCCCGCCGATGTCGGCGGTCGGTGATCTTACCGGCCGCCGTGGCTGTCGGCCGCGGTGGGCTGCCCGTCGTGGTCGTTGCGGGGCGCTGGCGTCGGCTCACCCGCTGGCGTCGGGTCCCCGAAACGCCAGCCGGGTAGGATATGGCGGCGGTAGAAGGCCCGGTACTCGCGTATGGCCGCCCCGTCCGGTTTCACTGAAAGGGGCTTGGCGGGGGCCCGCATCCACCTGAGAACTTCCATGTCGGAGTAGTAGTTCCACTTGATGATGAAGAACATGAGCCGGCCCAGAACACGGTTGAGCGGGCCGAAGTAACGGTCAGGGCCGATCTTGCGGACGGCGATACGCCAGGTGAAGATGAACAGACCCTCGCGTATCGGTGTACCCCCGGTGAGAACTGTGAGCATGGGCGACGTCCGGTCGATAGTCGCATCCTGCTGCGTCCGGTACACGCCGATGCAGGGCGCGGCCATCTCACCGAACGCGTGCGAGTTGAACAGCCGTTGGACCTTGGATTGCGGCTGCCCGCCCGCGGGTCGGAGCTGGAACTCGAAGCGGTCTCCCTCGTTCGCCAGGACGGCGTATTCCACCGGTGCGGTGATCCGATGGCTGTACGGGAAATGGTAGGAGTCGACGATGTGCTCGGATATCGGCAGGGGCTCACCGCGTCCGATGTACACCTCGCCCTTGACATTGAGGAATTGTGAGGAGTCGAAGTGTGAGACGTCGAGGAACTCCCGGACGGGCTCCGGGCCGTACCAGAAGTAGATGTTTCCCGCCCGTTCGATGACGGGTACCGCGTACTGGCGGGCCCGGCGTGGGATACTGGCGGCCGGCACCCGTGGAATAGCCGCGCAGCGGCCATCGGTCTCGAATTCCCAGGCGTGGTAGCCGCAGGCCAACCGGTCGCCGCTCACCCAGCCGCAGCGACCCAGGTCGGCCCCCATGTGACAGCACTGGCTGTCGATCATGCCAACTGTCCCGGTCCGGTTTCGAAAGAGCGCGAACTGGCGGGACATGAACTCGACCGGAACCACCTGGCCGGCTTTTAGATCTTCGCCGAAACGCGCGAAGTACCAGCCGACCGGGTAGTCGGTGAGCTGTTCCTCGTGCGCAGGCTGGTTCGCCAACAGCCGTCGGTCGTATGCCTTGCGCCGTCGTCGCGGTGCCGACACAGGTCCTCCTCCGGTACGTCCACCGAGCACATGAGCACGTCGAGGCGCCCGTCGGCGCTGATCGTGAACGTGACCACCGGCGCCCGCCCGCCCGCGAACACCGTGACGTCATCCCGGCCGAGGCCCCGATCGGGATGACGTGGGATCGGGGTGGCGCAGGACGACTTTCCTGGCTGACTTTATACCGCTGGGCTGGCGATTGTCTTGGCTTGCAGGTATTCCCGGAAGCCGTCGAGACCGTGTTCGCGGCCGACACCGCTGATCCCGTAACCCCCGAACGGCGTGTCGGGGTAGAAGTTCATCCCGATGTTCATGGTCTGTCCGGTAGCTGCCCTGGTGGTGCGGAGCATGGTTTCCCATCTTCGCCGGACTGGCAATCAGCACGGGGGGTGCCCGCTGCGGGGGGACGGCTTTCCCCGGAGCGAACGGTGCGGGTGGTTGTGCGGGAGGACGGGGCGGCCAGCATCCCGGACATGGCCTCAGCCAGGTCTGTGACCAGATCACATAGGTCTGTGACCAGATCGTGCAGTTCTTCGCCCGAGGGCGGGCCACCTGGGTCGCGACCGGTGGGATCAGTTGCGCAGTGTGCAGCCGCGTCGGGTTGCGCCTCGGTGGCGTGGACGCGTTCGTAGTCGGCAAGCGCGGCGATGGCCATCCGCATGGCAAGGTTGAATCGGCGCCGGAACACAGCTTCCGGCAGGGTGGGAAGAGCCTGCCGCAGGATGTCCCGGGCCTGGCGGAACGTGGCGTCCGTGCCACTCTCCGGTCGGCGGATGCGATGATCACGTGCGTGGTCGGCCTGAAGCCGGGCCAGGAAACTGACGTACTGGCCGTGACCAACCAGCTCCGCCAGCGGCCGTACGATGGCCTCGACCGTGGCTTGGATCGTCGCCTGGCTGGTGGCCTGGCTGGTGGCCTGGGCGAGCAGTACCGATCTGCGTGCGTTGAGTACGGTCGCGCGATGTTCGAAGATCGCTTCGAGGAGTCGCTCCTTGTCGCCGAAGTGATACTGGGCCGCTCCGGTATTGTGACTACCCGCGGCAGCGGCGATCTCGCGCAGCGAAACCGCGTCGAGACCCCGTTCCGCGAACAGGCGTTCAGCCGTCGCGATCAGGGCGTCACGGGTGGTCCTGCTACGATCGTAACTACGGCGTCGCTCGTTGCGGCCGGGGTTGCCGGTGGTTGTCAGGCCACTCACCCATCCAGTGTGACGCCGACGCTTGTCATGTCCCCGTGGCCACTCAGCCCAGCCCCTTTTCATATTCTGGCACAACTGCTTTAGTTCTGGGTGTCAGGGTGAGCCCTCCGTCCGCCACCGGGGCCGGCGGTGCCGGTAACGAAGCGGTCGGTCACCAAGCGGCCACCCATGAAACCGCAGCGGAGGTTCGATGACAGCGGAAATTCCGCCGATCATTTCCGTGGACGACCACGTGATTGAGCCGCCGCACCTGTGGCACGAGTGGCTGCCCGGCAGATACCGGGAGGCCGGCCCGCGCGTCGTGCGCGCACCGTACGAGATGGTGCCGGCGGACGGATGGCCGTTCCGGATGGCTGCCAGTGGCCCGGAGACCGACTGGTGGGTGTACGAGTACCTCCGGTATGCCGTGGTCGTGGGGATGGCTTCCGCGGGCCGGAAGCCGGCGGAGATCGGTAAGGAGCCGGTCGGATACGACCAGATGCGGCCGGGTTTCTACGACCCCGGGGCGCGCCTGGCCGACATGGATGTCAACCACGTCGAACGGTCATTGTGTTTTCCGACCTTCCCCAGGTTCTGCGGTCAGACTTTTTACGAGGCGAAGGACAAGGAACTCGCGTTGGCATGCGTTCACGCCTACAACAACTGGATGGTCGAGGAGTGGTGCGGTGACAGCGGCGGCAGGTTCATCCCGCTCTGTCTGATTCCGTTGTGGGATATTGAGCT
>NZ_CAUVXO010000126.1:1252-4989 GCF_963555865.1 Protofrankia sp. Cr1 | reverse complement strand
TCTCGGAAAGTCAGATCGGATGGATGCCGTACCTGTTCGAACGCGTCGACCGGGTCTGGCGCATGGGTAACGCGGCCTCCGGCCTGCCACCGGAAATAACCGAACCGCCCAGCAGCTATGTGGCCGGCCGGGTGTACGGCTGTTTTTTCGAGGACGACTTCGGGCTCGCCAGCCGCCATGCAATCGGTGTTGACCAGATCACCTTCGAAAGCGACTACCCGCACCAGGACACCACCTGGCCGAACACCCGCGCGTATGCCGAGCAGGCGATGAAGGACATCCCGGCCGCTGATGTCGAGCGGATAGTCCGAACGAACGCCATCCGGATGCTTGAGCTTCCGCCGAGTCTTGCGGGATAGCGGCGCGCCTCCCTGACCGGCCACCCTGGTCACCATACCCGGTCCCGTATCCCTGCATTCGCGCGATGTGGGGCCGAGGGTGTGTTACGAGAGGGCTGCGGAGCGTTGGTTGGGCCGCAGGGCTTGACGGCCACCCCCGGAGACATCACATTTGGCTCAATCATTGTCCGCTTAAGGTCACTGTGAGGGCGAGGGGGCCCGGAGCTCGTAGATGTCGTGCAACCGCACCGGCTGGCTGCGGCACCGGAAAGTCGCCCGGAAGCGTCCGGGCGGTGACGGTGCGAGTGAACCGATGCCGCACATTCGCGTTTTTGATCAATTCTGTTACAAGGGGAGATAGGCTGTGCGCACAAAGTTATCAATGACCATGGGCTTGGCGGGTGTGCTCGCACTCACGCTGGTTGCATGTGGGAGCAGCTCGACCGGAGACACGCCCAAGGCAGTCGTTACCGCCACGGGCACTCAGCCGACCGGCGAACCGATCAAGGTCATGGTCATCGTCCCGCTGTCCGGGCCGTCGGAGGCGTTCACCGACATCCCGCCCGCGGCGAAGGCGGCCGTGGCCGCGATCAACAAGGCGGGTGGAGTCAAGGGGCGACCCTTTGAAGTCACCATCTGTGACGATCAGTTCGATCCGAACAAGGCCGCGGACTGCGCGACCCAGGCGGTCAGCGGAAAATACCTGTTCGCAACCGGAGTCTCGCCGAACGGTGACCGCTACATGCCGATCCTGGAGAAGGCGAAGATCCCGGTAGTCGGTGCGACCCCGAACAGCGCAAGCGAGCTGAAGAGCCCGTATTCCTACCCGTTCCTCTCCGGTGTCATCGAGGTTGCCGGTGGTGGAACCGCCTGCGGCAAGCTCGGTAAGAAGACCCCGGGGGTCGCCGTTGTCGACATCGCGGCCGGCCGCAACTCGGCCTCGCTGTTCGACATCGGTCTCAAGCCGTACAACCTGCCGGCTCCCAAGAGCGTCTTCATCCCGCCGACCGCCAGCGACTTCACGACCTACGCAGCCAACATCAGTGGCGCCGACTGCGTCGAGGCCGTACTCGGCGGCGCCGCCTTTGAGCGACTGACGCAGGCGATGCGTCAGGCCGGCAACAACGCGACCGTGGCCTATGGATCGGGACAGGTCAGCCAGCAGCGAATCGACCGACTGGGCGCGGCTGCCACCGGCATGGTCCTCGTCGCCCAGAACCCGGCGGTGACCGATACCACCGTCCCGGCGGTGAAGAAGTTCCATGACGAGTCCGTCGCCAACGGTACGGCCGAGAAGGAGCTGACCGACGAGGGTCTGGTCATATGGGGGGCCACCCACCTGGTGGCCGAGCTCGCCGCCAAGCTGACCACGATCGACGGCGAGAACCTGGCTCAGGCACTCAATGCGGCTGGTGATATCGACTACCCGCCGCTCGCCAAGGTCAACTTTGCGAAGCCTGTTCCGCTCATTTCGCCGGACAACCGGATCTTCTCGACCGATGTGCAGTTCTCGGAGGTCAAGGACGGCAAGCGCGTCCCGCTCTTCGACGGCAAGACGGTCAACGTTCTCAACCCGTCCTGACACGTCGCTGGCCGGGCCACGCACAGTGGCCCGGCCAGCTCGACGTGCCTGGTGAGACCGGACCTCCGTCGCGACGTTTTCGTGTTCACAGCAGGTCCCACAGTGCCTACGATGATGGCATGTCAGCGTGGCTCTGGTGGTTGGTGATCGCCGGAGTCCTCGGGGTCGGTGAGATGCTGACGCTGGCCCTGATCCTCGGGATGACGGCGATCGCGGCGCTCGTCGCAGCGATCGTGGCGGGCGTCGGGGGCGGTCCTCTCGCCCAGCTCGCGGCGTTCGCCGCTACCTCCGTCGCGCTGCTGCTCGGGCTGCGGCCCGTCGCGCGCCGCCACCTGACCCAGTCGCCCGCTGTCGCGACGGGTATAGATGCGCTGATCGGTAAGGTCGGCGTCGTTCTGGAGTCCGTCGACGGCGCTGACGGTCGGGTCAAGATCGGCGGTGAGGTGTGGTCGGCACGCGTGACGATGGCCGGCCAGACACTCGAACCGGGCACCAGCGTCCGCGTGCTGCGCATCGACGGCGCGACCGCAGTCGTCCACCCCGCCGAATTGTGGACGTAGTGACGACCGGAGGCGCTGATGCGATGAGGATGCCGTGAGGTACTCAGGCATGACAGCGGGGCCGTTCTGATGGCCGGGCTGATCGTGGCCGCTGTGGTTGTGATCGTACTGGTCGTGTTCCTCGCCCGAGCCGTCCGGGTGGTACCGCAGGCCCGCGCGGTGGTGGTTGAGCGCCTTGGCCGCTACCACCGGACCCTCGGCCCAGGCCTCGCCATCGTCATCCCCGCGGTGGACCGGATCAGGGAGCGCGTTGACCTGCGAGAACAGGTGGTGACGTTTCCGCCACAACCGGTAATCACCGAGGATAACCTTGTCGTCAGCATTGACACCGTCATCTTTTTCCAGGTCACCGACCCGCGGGCGGCCACCTACGAGATCGCTGATGTGATCCGCGCGATCGAGCAGCTCACGGTCACCACATTGCGTAACGTGATTGGCAGCCTGAACCTGGAGCAGACGCTGACGTCCCGCGATGAGATCAACACCCGATTGCGGGGTGTCCTCGACGAGGCGACCGGTAAGTGGGGCATCCGGGTGAACCGGGTGGAAATCAAGGCAATTGAGCCGCCACCGTCGATCCAGGACTCGATGGAAAAGCAGATGCGTGCCGAGCGGGACCGACGGGCGGCAATTCTGTCTGCCGAGGGCGTCAAGCAGAGCGAGATTCTGCGGGCCGAGGGTGCAAAACAAGCTGCGATCCTGCGGGCCCAGGGCGAGCGGGAAGCGAAGATTCTTTCTGCCCAGGGTGAGGCCCAGGCCATTGCCACAGTGTTCCAGGCGATCCATGAGGGCAACGCGGACCGCAAACTCCTGGCTTATCAGTACCTGCAGACCCTGCCGCGCCTGGCGGCGGGTGACGCGAACAAGGTCTGGATCATTCCCAGCGACCTGACGAGGGCGTTCGGGGGGCTCGGCGCGTTCAGCGGGTTGGTCGACAGCCTCAGCCAGTCCGACGGTACTGGCAAGTCCGACGGGGAAGACGACGCTTAGAGCAGTGCCTGACTGGTTCGCGTAGCCGTCACATCAAGCGGAAACAGCGCCGGCCGGGTTGTGTTCGGCCGTTGTTGGCATGGTGGCCAGCACCGTCTTAGCTCGTGATCGCACTGTTTCCCCTGGCGCTACCGTTTCCCCATCGGGAACCGTTTCCATTACGGCTATCGTCGCCTTCATGTTGAAGTTTCCCTTGCGTGTGACACGGGCTCGTCTCGCCTCCGGTGTGCTCGGCCTCGCAGTCGGTGTTGCGCTGCTCGCCACCTG
>NZ_CAUVXO010000126.1:0-811 GCF_963555865.1 Protofrankia sp. Cr1 | reverse complement strand
TTCGCTCGCGTCATCGGCGGCGACCGGGTGCAGGTGACCCAGATCCTCAAGCCCAGTGTCGACCCACACGACTACGAACCGTCGCCGGCGGATGTCAAGGCGATCGGCGAGGCGAACGTTCTCGTGGCCAACGGTGTGGGTCTGGAGAAGTGGCTCGACAGCGCGATTTCGTCCGCGAATTTCAAGGGCACCCGGGTGGAGGCCAGCGCGGGCGTGAAGATTCGTGGTGACAACGGCGTAGACGAAGGCTTTAGCGGACTTGATTCTCACATCTGGCACAATCCGCTGAACGTCAAGATCATGGCTGCCAACATCCAGGCTGGGTTCACCGCCAGGGATCCTTTCGGTGCGGACACCTATGAGGAGAACCTGGCCGCATACACCATCAAACTCGACGCACTCGACGCGGACATCGCACGGCAGATCAACTCGCTGCCTCCCGCAAACCGCAAACTCGTGACCAACCACGACGCCTTCGGCTATTACGTCGATCGGTATCAGCTGACCTTTGTCGGGTCGATCATTCCAGGTTTCGACACGTCAGCGGAACTGTCCGGCCGGGATGCCGACAATCTCGTCAGCGAGATCAAGAAGACCGGCGCCAAAGCGATCTTCTCTGAGTCGTCGCTGCCGCCGAACACGGCCGAGATGATCGGTCGGGAAGCCGGCGTGAAGGTAATGGCGGGGGAGGATGCCCTCTACGGTGACACGCTCGGCCCGCAGGGCTCGGCCGGCGCGACGTACCTGCAGATGGAAGAGCACAACACTAAAACGATCGTCGGGGCCCTGATGTGAGGGCATAGATCCACGC
>NZ_CAUVXO010000125.1:11697-12354 GCF_963555865.1 Protofrankia sp. Cr1 | reverse complement strand
TACCAGATGGCGGCGGGGCACGGATGTGAGCCTGCGACCGCTGGGCTGAAAGGCAGTCGTATCGGCGGTGGTCGCTGACCACGTAGGTGCAGCGAACGGGTCGGCCATGCCTCCGTGGCGTTCACCATGGGCACCTACCTCGATACCGATCTTGACGCCAACCGTTAGGTTGCCCGCGCGATCGCAGGTCTGATCTTGGGTGGGATGGGACCCGAGTGGGGCCCTCCGGAGTAGCAGTTTCGAGGTCTCGCCTACAGATTCGCCTACACGGACGCAAAAAAGGCCCCGGAGAAGATCTCTCCGGGGCCTTCGCCCTGGTACTGCGTGGTAGCGGGGACAGGATTTGAACCTGTGACCTCTGGGTTATGAGCCCAGCGAGCTACCGAGCTGCTCCACCCCGCGTCGGTGTGAGTTCACCTTATAGGACGCTGGGTGGGGGTTGTCAAATGAGCTTGATCAAAGGTCCGATCGGCCCGGCTACCCGCCTGGCGGCGAGGTTGACGTGGTCGCCACCGGGGCCACCGGGGCCGCTGCCGGCCCCGGACTCGCACCCGCAGCGCCGGCCTGGGGAGACGCCGGCGCGGCGGCTGAGGGCGATGCCGACGGCGCGGGACTGGTACTCGCCGAGGCGGCAGGCACCCCCGTGAGCCGTGCCAG